>JABHEX010000257.1 GCA_018676385.1 Akkermansiaceae bacterium | reverse complement strand
GAGCGCCCACATCGCTTTGTTGATATGGAGGACAAGACCGCTGTGGTCGCCGAACCGGTCCTCATTGCAGAGGACTACCGTCAAGCCATGAGAAATTTCATGCAAGCAGTGCGCATGAAGTGTCATGATGTGAACGCCGACTATCATCTCATCACGACGGACCAGAACTACGAAGAAATCGTGCACAACTTCCTTACAACCCGCCTTCCAAAAAAGGCTCGCAAGTAAAACCCTTTTACCAACTTTTCTACTAACTCGTGTCTTTTCTCCAACAATCTCTCCTCTGGGGCTTGTTTGCAGCCAGCATTCCTATCGTTATTCACCTTCTTAACCGCAGGCGACATCGCACGGTGAAGTGGGCTGCTATGGAATTCCTGCTCAAGGCAACTCGCGAATCACGTGGTAAAAAGAAACTCAAGTATCTCCTCATTCTAGCGAGCCGCACACTGGCCATTGCTGCCTTAATTTTTGCCATTGCACGCCCACTCATAGGTGGGTTCTCAAACTGGGGTGGCACCAATATTGACACGGTTATCCTTTTACTAGACCGGTCTGCTAGTATGGAACAACAAGCACCCGGTAGTCGCGTGAGTAAACGCGCAAGTGCACTCGCCAGTGTGCGAAAGTCGCTAGATGGACTCAATAACCCCAGGCTAGTTCTAATCGATAGTGCCTCAGGTATTGCCCAAGACGTCCCATCACCCGACGTTCTGGAAGAGCTATCCTCCACCTCTGCTACCGACACCCGTTCATCCATTCCTGCACTCATTTCATCTGCTATCGATTATGTTTTGGATAGGTCCACAGGCCGCACCGAAATCTGGGTAGCTTCTGACATGCAGCTATCTGACTGGTCGCCCCAGCAAGGCAGGTGGGCGGCCATCAATGCCGGGTTGAGAGATTTACCAGAGAAAACTACTTTGCGTGTATTATCATTGGCATCGCCTCCAGAGAATAATCTAGCCATTCGCGTTGTGTCCTCACGCCGCAAAGCTGGAGAACTGGTGCTCGATCTGGAACTTCTCCGATCAGAATCCGCAGAGCTTGCTGCTGTGCCCATTACTTATAGCGTAAATGGAACGCGCACTGCCGACAAAGTAACTATAAGCGGTCAATCATATCGCTTCAAAAAACGACTCCCACTGGGAAAACTTAATAATGATGGCCATGGCTTTGTCTCGGTGCCATCTGACACCAATTTACGGGACAATGTTTCTTTCTTCGCTTACGGCAAGGACTCACCCACTCAGACTTACATTGTTACAGAAGGAGGTGAGTCTGCAGACTGGCTTGCGCTAGCATCAGCACCACCTACATACGATCAAAGTAAAAGCATACGCATATCACCCGCTAGCGCACATGAAATTGATTGGCAGAGCACATCTCTAATTGTGTGGCAGGCTCCCCTACCAGAGGGTCCAGTAGCACAAGAGCTCACTCGTTTCATTGAAACTGGTGGAGCAGCCTTAATCATGCCACCGCGCGAATCATCAAATATCGCCTATCTCGGAATGAGTTGGGGAGATCAAACAGTCTCTCCAAACCAAGAATACTTCATCATCGATGAATGGAATGAAACAGACGGGCCACTTCGAAACGGTCTAGAGGGCACACGCATACCAGTGCCTAAACTCAAGTCGATCAAAAGACGTTCAATCGAAGGAGATGCCACCACACTCGCGAGTTGGGATGATGACCAAAGATTCATTGTCCGACGAGTTGTAGGCGATGGCACAGCTATTTTCATTAGCACATTACCTGATTACAAATGGTCCAATCTAGCAGATGCTGATGTATTGCTTCCTGTGGTGCAGCGTATGATTACTATGGGTGATGCCCGCTTCGGCTCTGCTTTTGCCGCGATCGCGGGCAGCAAGAAGGCTCAAGCAAACGATGGTGAAACCAGAACACGTCTAGATACACACGCTAAATCAAATTCATCTAACGCCTCATACGAAGCGGGAGTATGGCGGCTGGGTGAACGCCTCTTGGCAATTAACCGCCCCGTTTCAGAAGATCAGCGGCAGATACTTACCAACGACAACCTTAAAAGTCTGTTAGAAGGAACCTCGTTTAAGTTGTTTGAAGACAAGGGACAATCAGACTCACTAGCACGCGAAATTTGGCGTGCTTTTCTCATTGCAATGCTCGTTTTCCTCATCACCGAGGCGATCCTCTGCCTGCAGCCAAAGGTAAAAAAATCCAAGCCCTAAACTACAAATCCAAGATCTTGAATTTCTCTATTTCCAATTTAACTTTCTCGCCGTCACCAACCACTTTTGGGATTAGCTCAATAGCACTCGCAATAATCATATTGCTCTGTTTGACAGCGGTTAAACGCTCCGCCAGGCCTAAGCGTACCGCAGGCCTAGAGACGCTTCGTTTTATTTGTGCCCTGATTATAGTTTTGATGCTGTGGCAGCCAGAGTGGCGGGTTGTAACAGACCCTGACAGCAAACCAGAGATCGCGATCCTATACGATGCATCACGCTCCACAACTACCGCCGATGCTATCCTACCCTCTGAACTGAGCGCGAATCAAGAAGTCGTCACCCGTAAAGAATGGATTAATAAAGTCCTCGAAAGCGAATCGTTTATTAAACTCAAAAATGACAAAGATAACCGAGTATTCACTCAGTCATTTTCTGCCCCACCAGAAGATACTGACCCAGCCACACGAGCACTTGCAGGCACGGATATTCATGGAGCAATTGATACTCTGTTATCAGACCACGAAAATTTACGCGCTGTCGTACTACTCTCGGACGGCGACTGGAATGTAGGTAATGTTCCAGTGGCTGCAGCTCAAACAATGCGCCGACGAGGCATTCCGCTTTTCGCAATTCCCACGGGTAGTGTCGAGCGGCTTCCTGACCTAGATATTTCAAATGTTACAGCACCGACTTACGGCATCGTGGGTGAAAACGTGCAAATACCCTTCACAATTAATTCATCTTTGGATCGCGACGTCCGCACTATAGTGCGTTTAAAAGACACAAAAACTGGCATTGAGCGCACCAAAAGAATTACTATTCCAGCCAATAGTGAATACTTTGACTCCTTGCTCTGGCGCCTCTCGACAGAGGGAAGCTCAACGTTGGAACTATCTATCCCTGTCGCCAACAAAGAGATGGTGTCAAAAAATAACAAGCGCAGGTTTAATATAGCCGGGCGCAAAGAATCATTAAACGTTCTAGTTATCGAGACTTGGCCACGCTGGGAATATAGGTTTATCCGCAACGCCCTCTATAGGGACCCTGGCGT
Source organism: Akkermansiaceae bacterium (assembly GCA_018676385.1). Classification (GTDB taxonomy): domain Bacteria; phylum Verrucomicrobiota; class Verrucomicrobiia; order Verrucomicrobiales; family Akkermansiaceae; genus Oceaniferula. Next base: position 6,316 of record JABHEX010000257.1, on the reverse strand, counting down.
TAAGGTTGACTGTCTATTACTGCATCCACAACTTGGCATGGGTGACGGCCCTGGCTACATTCAGAAGTTTCCTGAGAAACTGGAGGATCTTCAAAAATACGATGTGGTTTTTATTGGTGACGTGGGTATGGATAAATCGGGCGCACAGGGCCTGACTGAGGATCAGGCTAAGCTGCTCAGAGGTCTTGTGGAGCAACAGGCGAGCGGCATCGTATTCATCCCCGGTTCCAGAGGTAATATTTTCACACTCGAGAAAAGCGAGCTAGGTGACCTCATCCCTGTCATCTTGGACGACAAGAAAAAAGAGGGCTATGGCGGCATGATTGCATCTAAACTCAACCTAACAAGCGAGGGCAAGGGTTCGCTCTTAACTATGTTAGGTGATACTGAAGAGGAAAACCCCATTATTTGGAAAAACCTACCCGGTTTTTACTGGCACGCGCCTGTCGTTAAAAGCAAAGGTGGCACCGACGTGCTAGCCGTAAATACAAATAGATCTAATGAGTTTGGACGCATCCCAATGCTGGTTACAAAAACTGCAGGTAACGGCAAGGTTCTTTTCTTGGGCCACGATGCGGCATGGCGCTGGCGCCGCGGCGTGGAGGATCTTTACCACTATCGATTCTGGGGTCAGGTCGCTCGTTGGATGTCATATCAGCGCAACATGGCCGCCGGTGAACGCATTCGCCTCTACTTCACACCAGATCGCCCAAAACCCGGAGACTCAGTAACACTTAACGCGAATGCTTTTGACCAATACGGAGCTCCCATAAAAAAAGGAAAAGTGCTCGTAGACATAACATCTCCGGACGGAAAAAGTAGACGCATAAGTCTAGAAAAAGCAGATGGAACTTGGGGTAGCTACAGCGGCAGATTTAAGATTGCACAACCAGGTGCATGGAAAATCGAAGCTGCCATCGGTGAAGATACTACGCATGGAATAAAGACCACGCTGTTAGCACAGGGAACAGAAGTAGAAAAAACCGGTATGCCTGCCCGAGCTGATGTGCTTGAAGAAATGACACGCGTCTCCAATGGACGCCTTATGACGGGTGATGATCTAGAATCACTAATCAATCAAATCCGAGCTCTTCCTGATCCAAGCCCCATGGAAACCCGAACACCGCTTTGGTCACACTGGATCACTGCTGCATCCCTAGTTTTTCTATTAGGAGTCTTCTGGATAGGCAGAAAATTGAATGGCACATTCTAGCATTTGGCATCTTTTAGTTGCTCTTTTCTCCTCCATAGATTCGCTGGACACGCTCCAAATAATTATTTGTGAAGTCGTCTTCTTTTCGCCGTAGAGCTTTTTCTCCTAATTTATCAGTAAATTCTCGATATTCCCGAAAACTAGCAGTGATTTCTTTCGACTGTGTAATATCATACCAGTCCAAGTAGTCTCTCACTCGTGTAGCTGCATTTTTTATCTGCTGCCGTTTGATTGATAAATTTTTCAAGCGAGTGTCTATGTTGTCAGCAGAAGCGGTTACGATATCGCTAACTATCATGTCGTATTCATAGATTAACGGCCGATACGTCGGGAAGCATCGATAGCTAATGCGGCTGAGTTCAGCTCGCACGCCGGCTACTGCCTCAGAGCGTTCACGCATGCTTTTTAGTTGGATAACGTCAGCGTAATCATGAATGGGAATAGTTTTAGCAACATCTTCTTCATCACGGTAACGCAAAACAAGAATACTGTTGAGGCGCTTTTCGGTTTCAAATATAGAAAATACCTCGCTAACCTTTGCTGTGCCTAACTCAAGCATCTCTAAGTTTAACCATTTCTCAAGACTGTTGCTTGACTGATTCATTGATGGGAAATGCTGGCGCATGAGGTTTTCTGCCTCGCCCTTAAATGTCGCGAAATCGGCGAGATAGGATGCTACACTCGATTTACCTTTCGGTTGTCTAACTAAAGAACTGACCATGGCGCCAGAAATAGCGCGGAAAGCAATGGGTTTAAGCCCTGCTAAGGCCAACCATTTGCTCTCTGAGGTATCAAAAATGCTCTGTAGCGACAGAATTTCAAGATATGGTATTTCTGACTGATAGAGTTTGCGATCACTTCTATTTGCTCGAATGTTGAGGACCTCTAACAAACCAACAACTAACCACGGCTTGACCAGAACTCGCTCCCCATCCTCCACAACTTGCCCATTCCCCAAGCCACGCTCATAAAGAAGCATTTCCATGACATGGTATCGTAGTTTAGACCAGTCGATCCCACGGGCCAAATGGATATGTATGTTAAGCTGATACTGTCCTTCTATTAGCACGATATCGCTAGCGATACTTCGCTTTTTTTTTACATCTCCTTGGGTTCCGTATAAACGAATGACGATTGGGATTTTCAGCTGCCTCTGTTTCTGGTTACAAAGCTCATTTAGCTCAGTAAAAACACCACGAGCCATCGATGCAATTCCACCACGTATCTGCTGATTGCTACCAACCACCGTTATATTACCGAACTTAGTCGCACTTTGTTTGCGAGGAACAGCTGGAAGTTCAGGTTGGATAACAGGCCTAATATTAAAAGGTGGATCAGGCTCATCTGGGGCCAAATCTTGTGCGCTAACAGGCGCAGCATAAACGAGACAAAAACTCGCAGTTAGAATAAGACTGTCTCGTGGGGAGATCATAACCTTTCCTCTGGCTTGCGCGGATCGAGGGTGATTTTACCATCTTCGACACGAACATCTCGGATTTCATTCTCCTTGTATGGTTTCATTTCTTCGGCGAGCTCACTAGCAAGGTTTTCAAAAGCCCCCATGATAAGTCGAGCAAAGCCACCGGGCACCCTGACTTGACCAATATGAGATGTATCGCGCCTAATGCCAAAGCCTCTCTTACTACGAACAAAGTGCAGGAACATTGATGTCACATGAGTTTTCCCCAATACATCTCGCTCGATAATAATCTCAATTTGATTCTTTTTAAAATCTACCCACACCCCGCGTGCCTCAGCATAGGGTTCTACCAAACCGCCTTGCTTCAACATAACACGTTTACTCAACCAACTATTGATCTCTTCTTCTGTAAATGTAATCGGATAATTGCGCTCAACAGCAGTTTCGAGCCGAATCTTCAACATCGGTGGGTCAACTGTTGCTCCACTAAGTATCTCTGCCCGTCCATCAATATGATCCATTGGATATGCTCTAAGAGCGGGGAACACGCGTTTGCCTGCAATAGTGGCATCGATGAATGCTTTACTGGTGGCATCAGGACTTCCGGCGGGTAACCATAAAAACCAGATGTGCACACCGAGATACGCCATCACCGTCAAGAGTAACAGAACTGCAAGTTTTTTGATACAACCACTTTTCTGTACTGGTTTCAGTTTTTTTTCTTCTGTCGTCGTTCCCATAAGCGCATGAGTTAGTTATCAGATCACGTGCGTTATGAAAAGCTCCGATTGCCCAGAGCTCGTTACTTCAGAATCGCCTTGCCAGCTGGGCAATTAGGGTGAAAATGTTGCAACTTTCATTCGGTTGCATTGTTTCATACGGTATATCCACAAAATCCCCTCCATCCATACCGTTACCATCCATTGACATCATGTCGAGCTACCTGACACGCCGCCCGTTATCCAGATGACTAACGATTCACCCAATCAAGAGACAGCACCCAAAAAACTCACAAATGACAATGTGGATGTTGGATTAATGTTGCGTATAGGAAACCGTGATGAAAAAGCACTTGAAGAGCTCATTGAGCGCCACCAAGGAGCTGTTATCGGCACCGTGGCCAAAATGTTAGGCAATTCATCTGACGCAGAAGATATCGCTCAACAGGTATTTATTCGTATTTGGAAAAGCGCCCCTCGCTATGAACGCAAAGCGAAGTTCACTACATTTCTTTTTACCATCACTCGCAATCTTGTTTTTAATGAAAGCAGAAAACGCAGCCGCAGAAAAGAGTATTCAATGGATGAGCGTGAGGATGACCATCACTTACAAACGCCTGATGATGTAACGAAGTCACCTGACGATGAAATACTTCACAAAGAACTTCAATGTGCAGTTGATCGAGCTATTGCAAATCTGCCGAAAAAACAACGCATGGCTGTGGTTCTGCGGCGATATGAGGGAATGCCTTACGAGGAGATTGCAAGCGTGCTCAATTTATCTGTGTCTGCCGTTAAAAGTCAGTTGTTTCGCGCTCGGGCTTCCCTCAAGATTGCTTTAGGCAGCTACATTGATCAATAACTTATTTCATGGCTTGCAGCACAGCAAACCAGCATTAAGGTAATCATTGTTATGCATATTTTTCGGCTTTTTATTTTCCTAGTAATATCTCTACCTGCCTCGGCAAAAGTTACCACCACTTTGCTTGCCTCTGGATTCAAAAACCCAGTATGGGCTGAAGCACCCGCTGGAGAAACAAATCATCTATGGGTTGTTGAAAAAAAAGGTGTTATTTGCTTACTGCACAGACAAAGCGGCAAGAAGCAGAAATTCCTCAACATCACCAAACACATCAATATACGCATGAATGAACAGGGCCTGTTAGGTTTAGCATTCAGTAAAGACTACCTGAAAAATGGACGTTTCTATGTTTATTACACCAACACGCAGGGTGACACCGAAATCTGCAGATTCACTGCCAGCGGCATCGGCATGCTACGTTGTGATGCCAACACACGCGAATTGTTGCTTACTTTCAAACAGGATGCGAGAAATCATAATGGTGGGTGGATTGGCTTCGGGCCCGATGGCTATCTTTACATAGCTACCGGTGATGGCGGCGCCGCAAACGATCCCAAGAAACGATCCCAGGATTTATCCAGCTATCTCGGAAAACTGCTGCGAATTGATGTATCCCCAAAAACAGGTTACCGCATACCTTCAGACAATCCTTTCAAAAACCAGCCCAACGCCAAGTCTGAAATTTACGCATATGGCTTGCGCAATCCATGGCGATGTTCATGGGATCGAAAAACCGGCGATTTTTATATTGGCGATGTAGGGCAAAACCAATGGGAAGAAATCAATTTCATGGCTGCTGGGAAAGGTCGTGGTGCAAACTACGGTTGGCGACTACGCGAAGGCTTGATTGCAACACCCAAGAACGGTGTTGGCGGTAACAAACCGAGCCAATCCGTTGATCCCATCTACGTTTATAAACATGGCACCAAATCAAATCAGGGACTATCTGTTACAGGTGGCTACGTTTATCGTGGCCCCATCAAGAAACTCCAAGGTAAGTATTTTTTCGCCGATTATGCAAACCCACGTATTTGGTCATTCGAATTAAAAAACGGCAAGGCGATCAATACCGAAGACTGGACAGATCGACTTAGACCCCAGCAAGGTAAGATCAATTCGATTGTCTCATTCAACGAGGATCAGGACGGCAGCTTGATGATTGTTTGCCTTAACGGGAAAATTTATACGATCACAGCGGAGTAAACTCGTTACTCTGGCAGCGGAAAACCTCGGTTAAACTCATAAACCATCTCACGAATTTCCGAGAGCCTGGCATCGTCACTATGGCTTTGAAGCGCATCGTGGATGAAATCAGCCACCTTCTCTGCGTCCTTTTCCTTCATACCTCGTGTGGTCACAGCAGGCGTGCCAATGCGTATACCACTTGGCTTGAATGGCCCAGCCGTATCAAAGGGAATAGAATTTTTGTTAACTGTGATACCTGACTCATCAAGCGCATTCTGAGCGATAGATCCATCTATGCCAGCTGGGCGCAGATCTACCAACATCAAATGGTTGTCGGTACCGCCAGATACGATGCGGTAGCCATGCTCAGTCAGTCGAGCAGCAAGTGCTTGGGCATTTTTTACAACTTGCTGCGAATACTTTTTGAAGTCTCCATTCAAGATTTCGCCAAAGCATGCGGCCTTTGCCGCAATAACATGCATCAAAGGGCCACCTTGAACTCCGGGAAACACCATCCCGTCGATTTTTTTTGCATACTTTTCTTTGCAGAGAATAATGCCGCCTCGTGGTCCACGCAATGACTTGTGCGTAGTGGAAGTAACAAAGTCAGCGTGCGGTACAGGACTGGGATGGACTCCTGCGGCAACAAGGCCCGCAATATGCGCCATATCCACAAATAAATAAGCGCCAACTTTGCGAGCAATCTCCCCCATTCTCTCAAAATCAATTTCCCGAGGATAAGCACTAGCTCCTGTGGTAATTAATTTGGGCTTAACTTGCTCAGCAATTTCTTCAAGTGAATCGTAATCGATTCTCTCATCATCTTCGCTGACACCGTAATGAGTGACTTCATAGAATTTACCAGAAAAGTTAGCCTTATGTCCGTGCGTGAGATGACCACCATGAGCAAGATCCAT
>JABHEX010000256.1 GCA_018676385.1 Akkermansiaceae bacterium | reverse complement strand
TTTCAGTTGCTCGATATCATGGATTTCCCGGGCCAAGGTACTGCGCTCGTGGGTATGCTCAATGTCTTTATGGAGTCGAAGGGGATTATCGAACCCGAGAAGTGGCGACAGTTTTGTAGTGAGACAGTTCCTCTGCTGCGTATGAAAAAACACACATGGACGAGTGATGAGACGCTCACTGGGCGTGTTGAAATCGCGCATTATGGCGCCAAAGTTATCGAGGGCGCACGGGTCACATGGAAACTTTCCGACAACCAAGGTAAGACGATCGCCGAGAATATCTTTGCTGCGCAAACTTTACCTCAGGGGGAACTCACGGAAATTGAGACTTTCGCTATTTCTCTGAATGGGGTTTCCGTTCCTCAGAAACTGACCCTCACCCTATCTATCGAGGGTACTTCCTTCCGCAACGCATACCCGATCTGGGTTTACCCGTCGGAGATCAATACCGATGCTCCAGAGGGGGTGTTGATTACCAGCAGTTATACCTCGAAAAAAACCCAGGATTACCTAGCAAGTGGTGGTAAAGTTTTGCTTCTTCCAAAGCTTGATCAACTGCCCCTCACGGTTCCAGGGGGATTCCAAACAGAATTTTGGTCACCTATGTTTGCTCAGAGCGCTATCAAGCGAGGCATCAAACCTCCGCCTGGGACGCTTGGCATTTTGTGCGATCCCAAGCACCCAGCACTTGCTCATTTTCCTACCGAATTTCACACTAACTGGCAGTGGTGGCATCTGCTCAAAAACTCGCGCCCGATTATTTTCAGCGATACCCCTGACCACTACCGTCCAATTGTCCAGGTGATCGATAATTTTGTGACGAATCACAAGCTGGGGGTTCTTGCCGAAACTCGTGTTGGTATGGGATCGATGCTCATATGCCCGATTGATTTGGCAAACCACTTAAACCAACCTGCGGTTCGGCAGTTTCAGCACAGCGTCCTTCAATACATGAGCTCTCCGCAATTTGCTCCCAAAACGGAGCTCAATTCAGCCTTGTTGAAAAAGCTTTTGCCGAATTAGACTTGAGCCTAGCAAATCCAAAACAATATAATATCATCTTATGACCATCATAACCTTTGTTCTTTTCTTTGCGTTGGTGATTGGCTTTTCCTTATGGAAAAGTCGTGCCATCAAAGGAATCCAGCAAGACGAATCTAGCTACTTCCTTGGAGGTCGGTCACTTACCTGGCCAATCATCGGCATCTCAATTGTCGCCGCGAATATCTCGTCTGAACAAATGGTCGGTATGGCTGGAGCGGGTGCTGCGGATCAGGGGTTAGCTGTTGCAGCTTGGCAGCTGATGGGCTCGGTCTTTATCTCTATTATTGCCATCACCTTGTTGCCTCGATTTTTACGCGCTGGTATCTACACCATGCCGGAGTTCCTCGAATATCGCTACAATCCGGCCACCCGTAGCGTGATGGCAATTGTAACCGTGCTGGTTTATGTTGGTGTCCTGCTAACAGCAGTTCTTTATACTGGTGCCACCGCTTTGAATGTTCTCGTGGACGTACCGATGGGAACTGGTGTGTGGATCATTGGGGCGTTGGGTGCTCTCTACGCTGCCACAGGTGGACTTAAGGCCATCGCGTATGCCGATTTGATTCAGGGGATTTCGCTGCTGGTCGGCGGAATGATCATTTTCTTTCTTGGTCTAAATGCCACCGGCGGTTGGGAGGAATTTTCCAGCCAGAATCCGGAGAAGCTCAAGCTGCTGCTATTCAAAGGGCATCCGGGCTATGAGCAACTGCCGTGGTACACCGTGTTCACTAGTATGTGGATCGTGATGATCTATTACTGCGGTCTGAACCAGTTCATCGTTCAGCGCAACCTCGCCGCCAAAACACTTAAGGATGGTCAGCTAGGCATGATTTTTGCCGGCGCGCTTTGGCTGCTGGTTCCTTTCGCCATCGTCATCCCGGGCATCATGGCAGCCCAGCTCTTTCCGGGGCAACTGGCCGAGAAAACTGACGCAGCCTATCCCATTCTGATCAAGGAATTGGTTGGCCCGGGATTGAGGGGCTTCATTTTTGCTGCTGTTGCGGGAGCCATTGTTTCGACACTTGCTTCCCTACTGAACTCATCGGCGACGATTGCTACGATCGATGTTTACCAACGTCTCATCAAACCTGAGACGTCCCAGAAAAAACTTGTTCAGTTAGGGCGTTGTTTGACGATCGTATTCGTAATCATCGGTTGTTGTATCGCGCCGCTGCTCACCGATGGCGTCTTTACCTTCATCCAGCAGTTTCAGGGATTCATCTGGCCAGGTGTGGTTGCTGCTTTCCTTGGCGCATTCCTCCTGCCTCGCGCTCCCGGGTCAGCCGGATTGACCGCACTGATCCTAGGGCCAATTGCTTACTCGTTTTTTCAAGTGGCCACCAAACAGGGGTTGTTTAAAAACGTATTAGGTGATCCGTGGTTTGAAATGCATTACCTCACTCAGGTGCTCGCCGCATTTGCTGTGGTGTTTACTACCATGATCATCATCACTCTCGTCGCTCCACTGGCGGAGCAACGTAAGTTACCAGTTCGCAAAGATATTGCGCTTGAGACAGAACCTATTGTTAAGTGGGCAGCTTTTGCTGTGATCGCTGGAGTTGCTGTGCTGTTCGTCATCTTCCGCTAAACTATATTTATGTCCGTCACTGCCAAACTCGAGACTCTCGATATACCAACCTACAGCCTTGGTGCGCCGGAGAAGAACCCGCTATTTTTTGAGAAGCGTGTCTATCAAGGGTCCTGTGGGAAAGTCTATCCCGTGCCGTTTATTGATAAAGTTTATCAGGACACGCCGCCTCAGCCTGTGAGCTATCGGTCGGCTCGGTTGGAAAATGATTTTATTCGCCTTGTCATGCTGCCAGAGATTGGTGGGCGGATCTTCCTTGGTCAGGATAAGAAAAATGATAATTACGATTTTTTTTATCGGCAGGATGTCATCAAACCTGCACTCGTCGGGCTGGCTGGGCCATGGATCTCAGGTGGTGTCGAATTCAACTGGCCTCAACACCATCGTCCGGGCACCTATCTGCCGGCTGATGTTACGATTGAAGATGAGGGTGAAGGCGTTTTTACAGTATGGATGAGCGAGCACGATCCGCTTAACCGACTCAAGGGGATGCATGGCATTCGCCTGCGACCTGATTCGTCGTTGATCGAGCTGCGCGGGCGACTCTACAACCGTACCCCGCACGTGCATACTTTCCTGTGGTGGGCGAATGTCGCGGCCCGAGTGCATGAAAAATATCAGAGTTTTTTCCCCACCGATGTTCATTACGTGGCTGACCACGCGGTGCGCGCGATGTCATCCTTTCCGATCGCAGAAAATGATTACTATGGCGTCGATTATGCTGCCCGCCCGGGAACCAATGATCTGCGCCGCTACTCTAATATTCCTGTGCCTACTAGCTACATGGTTTGCCAGACGGCTGATCATTTTTTTGGTGGTTATGACGAAGATGCTGGTGGCGGTTTTATCCACGTTGCGAATCGGCATATAGCACCCGGGAAAAAGCAATGGACATGGGGGGACGACGAGTTCGGTAGAGCTTGGGATCGTGAGCTGACCGACGAGAATGGCCCCTATGTCGAGCTTATGGCAGGTGTCTTTACCGACAACCAACCGGACTTCAGCTACCTTCATCCATATGAAACAAAAACTTTTTCGCAGTTCTGGTGGCCCTATCAGAAACTGGGTCCCGTTCAACAGGCCACCAAGGATCTTGCGCTTCGGCTAGATGTCGCTGGGGATCGGCACATTGACTTAGGAGTGGCGGCATCTCGGTCGTTTAAACGACTGCGGCTTTTGTTACAGCACGGGAACCACAATATTTTTGACAGTGAAATCAGTGTTGCGCCCGATGAAGTCTGGCAATGTGGTGAGGTTCTGCATTTTCAAGGTGAGAACGCTGCTGAGCTTTTTTGCCAAATTGTTGATCTTGAAACGGACGATGTGATGCTCGAATACAGACCACCTGAGCCGACCACGCTCACCCGGGATCGTGAGCAGGCCACTGAGCCGCCGATGCCCGAGGAGATTGACTCGAATGATGAGCTCTACTTCACGGGCGAGCACCTCGCCCAATATCGTCACCCGACGCGTGGTCCAGAGCTGTATTGGCAAGAGGCCATCAAGCGAGACCCTAAAGACGCGCGCTGCCATCTAGCACTCGGAAAACAGGAGCTCATGCGTGGCAAGCTATCAGCGGCAGAAGAGCACTTCCGCACGAGTATTTCACGTCTAACTTCACGCCATCCAAATCCCGAAACAGGGGAGGCCCACTATCATCTCGGGCTCGCTCTCCGCTATCAGGACCACGGTGCCGAGGCCTATGGGTATTTTTACAAAGCCACTTGGAACTATGCTTGGCGGGCAGCTTCTTTCCATGAACTAGCATGTCTCGAT
>JABHEX010000255.1 GCA_018676385.1 Akkermansiaceae bacterium | reverse complement strand
GTTCAGCATCTTGCATAAAGACATCATGGCTCATTTAATGAGTATGATCAACGATATTTAACCCATAAAGTTTTCCGAAGTCTGCCTCCACACTTAGACTTTCGAACCTAGACTTTGCCGCAAAATCAGTAAAACAAATATTTTTCATATGAAACACGTTATTTTAAATCCAGAAACACCGGCAAGTGATCGACTTTTTCACGATTACCCTCGCGTTTCAGCAGAATAGCATCCCGCTCGATACCATACTCGCTCAGCGTTTTCTCTGGTAGGATGAGACTATTAAAAAGAAAGGCCTGATGGATTTTCATAAAACCCTTCGCGGGCAAGATGTAGTCGATGGTTCTGCTCGGTGGTTGAGCGTCTGATTTACCGATGGCACCTGACCATGCGACTTCGCCGAACGTGCCTCTTGCCTCCGACATCAGTTGCATTGGTTTAGGGTCATTGCAATGAATGACCTTGCCGTCATCCAGCTTCGCCACACGGTCTAATTTGGTGAGAATATTGTAGGGCCTCTCACTCGGCTGGCTGTTGAAATCACCACAGATCATAATCGGTGTATTCTCAGGGATTTCAGTAAATTCACCACGACCAACAGATTCAATAAAATCTATCGCCCGCGTCGCTTGGCTGACCTGAACTTCAGGTGGCTTCGTTAGGAAATGAAGATTGATCAACAGTAAGTCGTCACCCAAGCTTTCGGGGAGATCAATCAGCGCGGCCATCCCTCTCGCCTTCTTGACCGCACCCGACCAGAGGATCGGGTATTTGCTCAACACCAGCCGTCCCCGATTATCGGCAGCGGCATGCCAAGCATCCCCCGTGATTTTTTCGAAATACTTGCCGATGCCTTCAGCCGAGGTGTCCGCCTGATCTTCCTTCAAGTAGATGATTTCCTGCATCGCCCAGATGTCGGCTTGCGCTTTCGATGCCCATTTAGCAAAATGACGCAAGCGCGCCTCACCATCGATCCCTTTTGCGCCGATGAACTTGTTACTTCTGACCTCACCATTGTCCTTGGGGAAAATCGAGGTGAAATAGCCGTTGTATGAAACAACTCTAAGTCGGGTTTCGGGGGACCGCTTTATTCCGTGCGACTCACTTTTTGAACTAGTCTCACTACCCTTCATCTCAATGCTTTTACATGAGCACACGCCAAACACAAAGAGACTGAACAAAAATGTTAACCCCAATTGCCCTTGCGATAACACAGATTGATTGCACACGGCTCTCTTTATTTTCATGATTCGTATATAAGTGTCAGTTCCTACTACTAATACTCAGAATCAAGGCTAACATACGCAGAGCAAGCATAACGATATCAAATCATGCATTTTTTGTTCGTAAAATTGTGCCGAATAATAAATACCACTTCCCCATGACAAATAAGTCACTTTTCAAGTTTCACCCTGCTATTCTCATTTCACTGCTTGCCACCGCGCTGGCAGCATTCGCCGTCACCGATGAAAAACCAGCAAAAATCGAGGGTACAGCCAATCCCAAGAAGTCACCTACAACCGATCCTGAAAAGGCACTGCTCTCCACGATCAAATATCCTGAGGGCGTAACCGCCACGCTTTTCGCGCGCGAGCCAAACGTGCAGGACCCCACGGCAATTTCTATCGACGAGCAGGGCCGGGTATACATCGCGGAAACCCACCGCTTTGCACGTGGAGTGGAGGACAACCGCCGGAATGGCCACTGGACCGGGGATGATTATGCTCTGACGTCCACCGCGGAGCGACTGGCGATGTATAAGAAACATGCCGATAAAAAACCTCTCTCGTATTACACCAAGTATTCCGAAAAGATCCGCGTGATCGAAGACCGCGATGGTGATGGCAAAGCGGACTTCGGCCAAATCTATGCCGACGGCTTCAACCACCCACTCGACGGCACCGCTGCGGGAGTGATGGCGCTAGATGGAAAAATCTACTTCGCCTGTATCCCACACGTCTGGATGCTGGAGGACACCAATGGCGACCTCAAAGCCGATAAACGTAAATCACTGCAGGAGGGATACGGCATTTCGGTTAGCCTGAGCGGCCACGACCTGAACGGCTTCGCCCTGGGACCTGACAACCGCATCTACTTCACCATCGGTGACCGTGGCTACAATTTAAAAACCAAGGACGGCCGTCATTTATACGCGCAATACGAGGGAGCCGTCTTCCGTATGGAGCGCGACGGCAGCGGGCTTGAGGTGGTGCACACCGGGCTGAGAAACCCAAAGGAGATCGCCTTCGATCGCTACGGCAATGCGTTTTCTGTTGATAACAATGCCGACATGGGCGATGAGGCACGTGTCGTTGACATCATTGAGGGTGCCTACTCTGGTTGGCATCGCGGCCATCAGGCATTCCCCTACTTCACCAATCTGATCTATGGCACCCGCCGCCACTACACCAACTGGATGCTAGAACGCCAGTGGGATATGGACAGTGATCAACGCCCACAAGCCATTCTGCGGCCCTCAGGCTGGTTGAGCAAAGGCCCATCGGGTCTTGCCTATAACCCAGGCACAGGCATGGATGCAAAATGGGACAACCACTTCTTTGTCTGCGATTACAGAGGTGCTAAGAGTTCGGTGATCGGGTTCCGCATGGAACCAGATGGCGCGGGCTTCAAGATCGAGCGCAGTGAGAATTTTGTCGCCGGCTTACTCAACACCGACATCGAATTCGGTTACGACGGAAAGGCATATGTCTCCGACTATGTCGGCAGCTGGCCGACTCACGGATTTGGAAATATCTTTACCTTCCATGACCCCAAAGAACTAGCCAAGCCAGAGACCCAACAGGTCAGTAAGCTATTCGCCAAGGGATTTGGGAAAATGCCACCTGCCGAGCTCGCGCCGCTACTCCGTCACCCGGACATGCGCGTGCGACTCCGTGCGCAGATCACACTGGCTAGCGACGCAGCCAACCGACAGATCCTCATCGCTGCCACCGCCGCATCCGAACCCATCACCACTCGCCTGCATGGCGTCTGGGGACTTGGAAACCTCGCCCGTTTAAAAAAGGATGCCGACTCCGCGAAACAACTTGTCGAACTCTGCAAAGACTCCAATGCCAGGGTGCGCGGGCAAGCCGTGCAAATCCTTGGTGATTGCCGCTACAAAGAAGCACTCCCCACCGTCCTCGCATTACTCGATGATGCCGATATGAGAACACGCATGCTAGCCGCCATTGCCACAGGTAAACTCGGCACCAAGACAAACGTGCCCGCGCTGATGGCCGTCGCAGAAAAAAGTAACGACCGGGATGAATACCTCCGTCACGGAGTTGTCGAGGGCATGGTCCAGATCGGCGATGCCGCCGCCGTGTTCGCATTCGCTACGGATAAATCCCCCGCCGTCCGCCGCGCTGTCGTACTCACACTGCGCCGATTGAAAGACGGCCGCATTGGCAAAATGCTCAACGATAACGACCTGTCAATTGCCGTCGAAGCCGTCAAAGCGATCAACGACAACTACATCGAAGGTGCTCGCAAAGATCTCTCCACCGCTTATCACCTGCTTGGCAAATCCACCTGGCCCGTTGATCTGCGCATCCTCAACGCGATAATTCGTGCAGGTGGCGATGAGAATCTTAGACGACTCATCAAGGTCGCCAAGGACACCTCTCTGAGCGAAGACGCACGCACCGAAGCGCTGTGGCTGATTTCCCGATTTGAAAAATCACCGCCGACGGATCCGACCACAGGCATGTATCGTCCAATCAAGGAAGAACGCCAAATCAGCGGAACATTACGTGCGGAAATCAAGACCATCCTGCTTCCCCTTCTCTCCAGCACCTCTGGAAACCTGCTCGCCGAAGTTCTCAAGTTGTCCGGAAAATACGAGGTCAAGATTTCGACCGAAGTATTGATCGGCCAGCTCATGAACCCGCAGAACCTGCTGTCGATCAGGCTGGCTGCGATGAAAAAAGTTGAGCCGAACAAGCCTGACAACTACACCGATCTTCTGGTTAAACTAACTGCTGACAAAGACGCCAAAATGCACGACCCCGCTCTGCAGGCACTTGCCCGACACGATGCCAACAAAGCATTTACTGTGGCACAAGAAATCCTCAGTTCCGGCAAAAACTTCGACAAGCAACTCGTCATCCGACTGCTCAGCACGCTGAAGCATCCTCAGTCATCATCCGTTCTCCTGAAACTGCTCAACGGCATCAAACAACAGCCGACCGCCATCCAGCTCGACATCCTCGAGGCCGCGAAAAAGCGATCCGACCCCGCGCTCGACAAAGCACTTGCCGCCTACGAGGCCGGCATCGATCAAACTGACCCACTCGCGGCATTTCAGATCACCCTCGCCGGTGGTAATGCCGGCAGCGGAAAGAACATCTTCTTCCGCAATGGTTCCGCCAACTGCCGCCAGTGCCATAAAGTAGGAAACCGAGGCGGTGACGCCGGCCCGAATCTTCAGGGGCTGGGCGGCAAACGTGACGCCAAATACATCCTCGAATCCATCATCGCTCCAAGCGCGAAACTCTCGCCGGGCTACTCACCCGTCGCCGTGACTATGAAAGACGGCAAGAT
>JABHEX010000254.1 GCA_018676385.1 Akkermansiaceae bacterium | reverse complement strand
TACTAAAATGTCAGAAGACACATCCAACAATACAGAAAACACAGACACCTCCATTGAGGAAGAAGAAGATAGCGCAGTATTCAAACTAGACCGTTTTGAACTACCAAACCGCTTAACTAAAAATGAGGACACCGAGTCCAACACATATGCGCAGTTCACAGCTGAACCTTTCGAGAGCGGATATGGCCACACGATAGGTAACTCATTACGCCGTGTATTACTTTCCTCACTTGAAGGCGCAGCGATTACGTCCGTTCGTATCGCCGGCGTTCAGCACGAATTTTCTAGCCTCCCCGGCTGCGTCGAAGATGTCACAGACATCATCCTCAACCTAAAAAAGGTGAAGTTTAAACACCACGGAAAAGAGCCGCGCGTCCTAACCATCAAAGTGGAAAAAGAAGGTAAAGTTACTGCCGCTGACATTCAAGGCGACAACATGTTCACCGTCGTCAACAAAAGGCAACTCATCTGCACGCTCGACCGTAAGGTTAAGTTCGACTGTGAATTCGAAGTCAAGGTTGGCCGCGGATTCAATACTGGTGACGAGAACAAGCATAAGGAAATGCCTATCGGCGTCATAGCTATAGACTCCATTTTCTCTCCTGTGGTTCGCGTCAAGTATGGCGTAGAAGCTACTCGTGTTGGTCAAATGACTGACTACGACAAGCTTGTGCTCGACATCTGGACCGATGGCCGCGTAGAGCCTTCCGACGCTCTTCTGCAAGCATCCGCTATCCTACGTCACCACCTCGATGTCTTCGTGAACTACGACGAGAATGCTGTGGATTTCGAGGAAGCACCTGCCGAGCAGAGTGAAGAAAATGCCGCCCTGAAGAAACTGCTCAACATGAGCGTCAACGAGATCGAACTATCCGTGCGTGCTGCAAACTGCTTGAACAACGCTAACATCACCACCGTTGGGCAACTCGCCACCAAGACTGAAGCCGAAATGCTTAAGTATCGTAACTTCGGTAAGAAGTCGCTCAACGAAATCAAGGAGAAGCTCGTCGAGCTTGGCCTTGGCCTCGGCATGAACATTGATCCCACTCTGCTTACTGGAGCACTGCCTACAGTCAATGCACCACGCCTTGGCGCTGAAGAGGAGGCTCCCGTAGGACTTGCCGACCTCATTGCTCAAAACCTTAACGACTAACCGTCTTTAAAAAAGACATTCCATTAACATGAGACACAGAAGAAAGACTGTCAAACTGCAGCGCAACGCATCACAGCGACGCGCTCTACTTACCAACCTTGCATGCAGCCTGATAGAACATGGTCGTATTCGTACGACTCTCGCCAAGGCCAAAGCATTACGACCAATTGCAGAGAAAATGGTTACACTCGCAAAACGCGGCGACTTACACGCACGCCGTCAAGCGATCGCATTTCTCCGCCACAAGAATATAGCCAAGAAGTTGTTTGAGGAAGTTGGTCCTGCCAGTAAGGACCGACAAGGCGGATACTGCCGTATCACTAAACTGGGAGCACGCATGAGCGACTCCGCGCCTATGGCATACATCGAATGGACAGATATTGAGGATATGGCTATCGCCAGCCTCGAAGAGGAAGAATAGGTTTATCGTTTTCTCAAAATGTATATTAATTACCAAGCCTAACTAATACTAACATCTCAATCAAACACGCATTCCCTCACGGAAATGCGTGTTTTTTGTGTATTTACTCAAAAAAAAAGCCGCTTTTTGTAAGACATGTTGGACACATGCCGGTCTATCAGCTATAAGTGAAACGTTATTAACACACACATACATAACTAATTATGAAATCCAGAAAGAACCTAACACGTTTTACATACGAAACAACTGCATTCCAAGGCTGGCGTCTTTGCTTAAGCAAATCTGGCTCCACCTTCACTAAGTATTTTTCTGACAAGAAATACGGTGGTGAAAGGAAAGCATTGAAAGCTGCTACAACCGCGCTTGATGAGCTGAGAGATCTTCTTGACAAGTCACGCAAGGTAAACGGCAAGCTCAGCAAGACAACAATTACCAAAGCTCAAAAGCTGCTCAAAGCTGCTTAGTCTATTAATATCACATAATTTAAAATTCGAGCAGGCGGGATATTCTCCCGCCTGCTTTTTTCTGTCGCTTTTTCAGGCTGCTTCACTAGCTTCAATTCAACTCATGGATATTCAATTTTACAACCGCTACACCCAGAAAATGGAGACCGAACAGGTCTACGGAGAGGCGTTTCTTAAGTGGACTTACGCCAATCCGTTTGGCAAACTCGCGCTTCATGGATTTGTTAAACGGCCAGCATTTTCCCAATGGTATGGTTGGCGCATGAACCAACCAAAAAGCCAAAAAAAAGTGAATCCTTTTATCCGCAATTACAAAATGAATACGGATGAATTCGCCGATCATCCAGAGAGCTACGCGACGTTTAACGAATTTTTCTATCGTAGACTCAAGAGCAGCGCGCGCCCTATTGCAACCGATCACGCTGTCTTCCCTGCCGATGGCAGACATCTTGGATTCCAGAACATAACGAATGCTAATGGTGTTTTTGTGAAGGGACAGAAATTTGATCTCGACGCACTCATCGCTGACTCCGAAATTAGCCAACGATATCGCAACGGCAGTCTTGTCCTCTCGAGGTTGTGTCCAGTCGATTATCATCGTTTCCACTTTCCCGTCAGCGGCCAAGCAGGCAAAACACGTCTAGTCAACGGCCCACTATTTTCCGTCTCTCCCATCGCCCTAGCTCGAAATATTTCCTATCTATGGCAAAACAAGCGCACTCTCACCGAGATCAAAACCAAAGACTTAGGTAACGTTCTAATGATGGAAATTGGTGCTACATGTGTTGGCTCGATATCACAAACATATGCACCTAACGATATGGTCGATAAAGGACATGAAAAAGGTTACTTCGCATTCGGGGGCTCATCAACCATCACCTTGTTTGAACCCGGGGCCATAAAGCTCGCAGACGACTTACTAAAAAACTCTGAGAAACAGATCGAAACCTACGCACTCATGGGTGACTCCATGGGCAACTAATTAGCTATGAACGCAAAACTAATAGTTTATGACTCAATAAACTTAGGAGCTGAAGTGCTGCCAACCATCTTCCTCAAATCGATCTCCACCGCCTGAATCACATAGCTCCCCAATTTTTGTCAGTGGAGTTGCAGAAAAAATCTTGAGCCACGCTTTAACAACCTCATCAGCGATCTGGGAATCTACAGCAAACATAAGCTCGTAATCCTCACCATCACTAAGCGCTTGATGAAGATCACATCCTTTGTTCACAGGGACCATATCGGAATCAATACGATAACCGCACTGACTCGCCTCCGCAAGTCGCGGCAAATCACGGGCCACACCATCTGATAAATCCATCATCGCACCAATCTTAAAATTTTCGGTCAACCATCGCGCCTCAGCAACCCGTGGTGTAAAATCGAGATGCTTCCCTTGTATAGAGCCACCCAACGTGCCAGTCACAAATATAACATCACCAGATTTCCCTCCTGAACGAGAAACGAGCCTTCTTTTTTCTACACTGCCTGTCCCAGCGATTGAAATAACCGCAGCTGAGCCAATAGGCACCGAACTGGTCTCGCCTCCGCAAATATCTGCATCAAAAAGCGAAGCACACTTCTGCATTCCATCATAAAGGTTTTCAACGTAACCAATAGACGTATCCGGAGGCATAGCTATTGTGACTAGTAAATGATCAGCAATTCCACCCATCGCAGAAAAATCACTAATAACCCTTGCTACAGCCTTCCATCCTACTCGAAAAGGATCGCTGGAATCACTCTCATAGTGAATTCCCTCAACCAAACAATCGGTCTTTAAAAGCATATAGGTGTCAGCTTTTCCAATATCCACGACGGCACAATCATCACCAGGCCCAATAACCACAGAATCCCTCTGATTCAGTACTTTGACCACTCTGGCTACCACCGCATCTTCACCCATATCTCCTAGTGTTTGCATCAAGAAAGATTTGACGTTATATTCGACAAAAACCCAAACACATTTTTAGTGAACAATTGCTGTCATCTTGCCTTTTTTATTCCATAATACATGTGTGTTCCGCACATTTCTATATGTATCACTGTTGATAACACTTCCTCTTGAGGGGGCTAATGATGGTCCTCACATAGACCGCAAAGCGCTTTCAGAACTTAACAAAATCGCCGATTATAGCGAGGCGACGAAAGCCATGTCAGACCGCTTACCCGGAGTAGCGATTGTTTATTTCCGCGCACTCCTACGCACACCGGGGCTCAGTGATGATGCTCGGGCTACTACCAACCACATGCTTGCCGAAGCCATCATACGTTTCAGTATCGAATTAGGAGGAGATCAAAAACTTGCGGCTGAGGCCCTAGAAATACTAGCCAGTAAAGCACAAACAATGTTCCCTTCCACTGCTCTGTGGCGTGCAGAGGCGCTAGTCAGTCTTGGACAATATTCTGAGGCTGAGAAAGTTCTCCGATCTATCCCAAAAAATCATCCTCTATCATCAGAATCCCAAATCGCGCGTGCTCGAATTCTCATTGCGCTAAATAAACGTGACCAAGCGTTAATTATCCTCAACGCTCTCTCAAAGAAAAACAACTCAACAACATCGAATACCGCGGCATTACTCGCTGCTGAAATACATATCAACATCGGTAAAAACGACTTAGCACTTGAAGCGCTCAATAGAATTGGAACTGACAACCCAACAAGCAAAAAGCTAAAAGAATACTTAGCAGCACGATTAGCGTTAGATGACAGCAAAGCCACAGAGGCCGTAAACCGTTTTCAATCACTAATCACAGCCCCAGATGAACACCATAGCAAACGCATCTACCATGCATGTTTTCTTGGCCTCTCAGATGCCCAAGCCGCAAATAACGATACCGATGGCGCGATCCTGACTTTGCAGCAATTCATTGACGATTATCAAGATTCCCACCTACTACAAGCTGCATTCGAGAGACTCATATCACACCTGCCCATTGCCATCTCCACCGACGACCCAAGCATGCAAAAACTACGCCTGTGGGCAGGCGAAAAACCCCTCACTTCGGAGTCCGCCATCTTAGGATCTGGTGATGGTGTCACAAGCATACAACTCAGCGAGGCCACACCCATGGCAAATCATGAATTCACTGCACTCGCTCTATTTTATAGAGCTAAACTGCTAACACGCACCCAGTCAGAACAAAATCTACTTGAAGCAACCGCAATCCTAACACGACTTAGAAATATTTACTCGCAAAGTAGCCAACCACCTAGTGAGCTATACTTGGAACTTTTCTCAGCATCGCTTCTAGAAACCGCATATATTCAGCTGCAACAAAAAGAACTTGATCTAGCCACTCACTCACTGACCGTAATAGAAGAAATTACATTTTCTCCGCAGTTAAAAAACCAATCAAGCATCCTGCGTGGGGAAATCCTTGCTGGCAAAAACGACTACGAAGGCGCCATGCGAGCTTTCAAGGGTGCCCTCTTCTCAACCTCTGAAATCATCGCCAAAACAGCCAGCAATAATGCAGGTATTATGGCACTTAAAGCAAGTAACCTTCTGGCCTTTCAAAAAATTATCAACTCAACGCAGGACAGCAAAATCAAAACTTCACTTGCACTTGAACGAGCGCTGTGGATGTGTACCGAGTCCAATATTCAAGGACGTAATGATTTGGATGCCTTTATCATGGCCAATTCTGGCTACAGTAGAGAAAATGAAGCTCGTTTAGCACTTGCCGCCGCCTGCGTTAACATATCACCACCTGACATCCAACTCGCAAAGGCACAGCTCGAAATCATTACCCCCAAGATGAAAACGGCAGCTGAGCAGGCGAAAATTACCCGCATCCGAATTCGTGCTGAATCACTTCTGCAGGAATGGCAGTCAGCGGCTCAGGCAGCTGAGAGCTTCCTCCTTAAATTCAAGGATTCAAAAGACGCTGCCAGTATTGAGTTCAAATGCGCCGAGTCATATTATCATAACGAAGATTACAACAAAGCCCGACGTATTTTTCAGGGGTTTGAAAAAAAATACCCGAACAACGCTCTAATTCCATACGCTCAATTTTATGAGGCGATGTCAGCGAGACTCGGAGGCACAGCGCAATCCCGCGAGGAATGCATCGCCATGTTTAAAAAGATTATTGATACTAACCATAAGCTCGCCGCTGAAGCTCGCGTTCAGCAAAGCCGCCTACTTATCGACTTGCAGAGATACACCGAGGCAGAGGCCACTCTAAATCCAATGTTGGAAAGCAATAAAATTAGCCTACAACAAAAATTGAGTGCTGGCGTATTAATGGCGGACTGTCTTCAGCGTCAAAGCCTTGGTGAAATAAATAAAACAAATCAAGCAATTACCATATACAACGACTTACTAAAATCTGAAAATCTTAGCCTAGCATGGATACATCGCTTGTATTACCTTCGAGGCCAAGCTTATGAGAGTATGAAAAATAATGCTGATGCCTTCAAATCATATTATAATGTCATAATCGATGACCATAGATCCGATAATCTTAATACAAAAAAAGAAGAATGGTTCTGGTTTTATCGATGCGGCTTTAAAGCACTTGCCATGCTTGAAGCCAATGGTAATTGGGAAGCTTCCGTGAGAGTTGCTAAACGCGTCGCCTCCTTCAACGGACCCAGAAAACAAGAGGCCGATAGACGTGCTAAAGACCTAGCAAGAAAGCACATGATCTGGTCCGACAATGAACCCCAGCAACAACCCAAATAATATTATGCGCACTGCTGTTTATGCTGGTTCATTTGACCCCCCCACCAACGGGCACCTTTGGATGATTGATCGTGGTTTGGAATTATTTGATCGGCTCTATTTAGCTATCGGAAGCAACCCATCAAAGTCCTACACGTTCTCCGTAGCAGACAGACTTGAGTTACTGCGTAATAGCATTCCATCCTGCGAACGACTGACTATTGATGAGTTCGATAACCGCTATCTGGTAAACTACGCCAAAGATGTTAAAGCTGATTACATTCTGCGTGGTATACGCTCACCAAATGATTACGAATACGAACGCGTTATGCGGCATATCAACTCAGACATGGCGCCAAGCATCACCACTACTTTCCTAATGCCTCCAAGAGATATTGCTGAACTTTCATCCAGTATGGTTAAAAGTTTGATCGGCCCCAAGGGCTGGGAGAAATCAGTACGACGTTACGTTCCTACACCCGTATTCAAGGCATTAGAGGAAATGGATCATAGTTAACTGATGCACCAAAAAAAAATACAATTAGATAGCGCGAGGATAGCTTGCGATAACACGCCTCGAGTGCTACTGTTCCAGCGACATTTCTTGCCAAATGCATCATGATAGATTGGGATTCTATGCAAACATACCTCTTTAGACTTGTCGATGACCGACAAGACTACTGGCAGTGGGGTTCTATCGGCATTTGCCTGGCAGGCGCCGCTGCGATTATCATATTACTAAGGCGCAACATATTTGTCCCCGGGTCAAAACAACAAAAAATTTTCAGCCGCTTCTTTGATCCTGATAAAAAAATATCAGGAATTCCAGTAATTTTTTGTTTCCTACTTTGGATCACTTGGGCAGTCAGAGGTAACTGGTCCGCAAAACTTGTAGAAAAAGGTGAATCCTATTTGCCGGGTAATTACATCTACACGGCCACCTTGTTAGTCTCAGCATTTGTTCTATATCAATTAGCAACAGCAGTAGCAAAGGGCAGCTCGGCTCCTAAGTTCCTTGGTGGTGGTATGCTAGTGGTCTTTGCTCTTCACCTTTTCGGATGGCTTTCCCCACTGAGCACCGCACTTCAGAGTATCAGCTTACCACTGGGTAGTATCGACATCAATTTGTGGGCGATTCTTTCTGCTATCGTTGCTCTGCTCATACTACTTTGGCTAGTCGCGCTAACTACGAAGTTTTTGGACTCTTTTGTGAGAACACGCGATGACATCCCGCCCTCGATCAAAGTTCTCATTGGCAAAGCATCTCGATTTACACTCTACATCATTGCCATTGTGGGCGCTTTAAAAATCGGAGGGGTACCACTGGGTGGTTTGGCTATTTTCTCAGGTGCTTTGGGACTAGGTCTTGGATTCGGATTACAGAAAGTAATCTCTAATCTAGTTTCCGGCGTCATCATCTTGCTCGATAAATCAATCAAACCTGGCGACGTAATTGAAATCGAAGGAACATTCGGCTGGATCAATACACTACGCACGCGATACATATCAGTAATCACACGCGACCGAAAAGAAATCCTCATTCCAAACGAAGATTTTGTTACTAATAAGGTGATCAACTGGTCTTTCACCGACCGGATTGTCAGAATTAAGGCAGATGTAGGAGTCTCCTACTCCACCGATGTACCTGAGGCAATCCGTATTTGTAAAGAGGCCGTCAATTCTATACCAAGAATCTTAAAAACACCTGAACCCAGTTGCCTTATGATTGGCTTTGGTGATTCATCAATTGACCTTCAAATACGATTTTGGATCGATGATGCACCAAAGGGAGTCAGCAATATCCGCTCAGAAGTTTTACTCGCTGTTTGGCAAGCCTTTCGTGATAATAACATTGAAATCCCCTTTCCTCAACGAGATCTCCACATCAAATCTGGAAGTGCCTCCACAGACACCAACCAATGAAAACTCACAATTATGGCAACACTCACACTGAATAGTATTGACGAAGTTATCTCCGATATCGCTGCGGGAAAAATGGTAATCGTCGTCGATGATCCAAGCCGTGAAAATGAGGCAGACCTAGTTGCTGCAGCCTCTAAGGTAACTCCAGAAATGGTTGCATTTATGGCCAATCACGGACGTGGTTTAATCTGCGCTCCTATAACTGGTGAACGTGCAGAGGAATTAAAACTCCCACCAATGACACCCCGTAATGCAGAATCACAAAAAACTGCATTTACCGTATCTGTCGATGCTGCAGAAAACATCTCCACAGGCATTTCTGCAGCAGATAGAGCGATAGCTATCAAACTGTTAGCAGATCCCAACAAAGGCGCCAAGTCTCTGGTCCAGCCTGGCCATATCTTTCCGCTTCAAGCCGTAGCTGGCGGAGTCTTACGTAGGGCTGGACATACCGAGGCGGCGGTTGATTTGGCCAACCTAGCCGGCCTCCCCAAGGCAGGTGTCATTTGTGAAATTATTAACGATGACGGAACAATGGCTCGCGCAGGATCACTGGGTGATTACCAACAAACCCACAAGTTAAAAGCATGTAGCATTGCAGACCTGATCGAGTACCGCCGACACTCTGAAAAACTCATCACCCGCGGTGAAACAATTGCTATGCCCACTGACTACGGTGAATTCCAATGCCACCTCTACTACGTAGATAACCCCACCGCCAGCAGCGGCAGCCATCACCTTGCACTCACTCGGGGTGAAATATCAGAGGAAACAGATACACTTGTTCGTGTGCACTCTGAATGCCTCACAGGAGATGTTTTTCATTCGCAACGATGCGATTGCGGTAGCCAGCTTGATTCAGCACTCAAACAAATCTCCGAACAAGGTGGTGTGCTTCTCTACTTACGACAAGAAGGACGCGGTATTGGACTACCGGCGAAGATCCACGCTTACAAATTGCAAGAGGAAGGTTTCGATACCATCGAAGCCAACGAAAAACTCGGCTATCCGTCAGATTTACGTGACTATGGTGTGGGTGCACAAATCCTTCACGACTTAGGAGTTAGAAAGATCAAACTTCTTACCAACAATCCAAAAAAAGTCATAGGTCTGGAAGGTTACAAACTGGAAATCGTTGAACAAATACCATTGAGTATTCCAGCCAACCCTCACAACGAGAAGTATCTCGATACGAAAAAGAATCGTATGGGTCACACGCTGTAATCACAGGAGTTCGCTACCTATAACTTTTGCGCTTTCGATTAGCACAAGTAGTGCGTTATGCTCTTTATTCTGAATTGTATAAGGGCAGCCCAACCATTGGCACGCACTTCTTCTGCCAAACATTCCCTCAATCGATTTTGATAAATGGGGGGATTGAACAACCGATAAAATCAGCAATCGCTCGCAGTAGCACAGCTTCGTGGTTTCCAATTTTGCCATCCTTTATCACAGCATGTCCACACATTCGAAGAAGCTGTTGTTTCACAAGAGGTGTGGCGTGGTTATATTTAACTAGCGCAGCTATGATTTGCTCTAAGCCACATACCTCTTCTGGTAGCATCTGTTGGTTCCAGAGCAGTCGCATGGTAGCGGCCTTGTAAGCATCTAGCGCACAATCCTTTCCACTGAGTAGAGCAAGTGAGGATATTAAAATATTGGTTTCGCATTCTAACGATGTCAATTTGTGAAACTTAATTTTAGGTTGTATCTGCCTACGGAAATGTGAATCTAGATGCCTCTGAATGATATGATGCAGCATAAACTCAAAAATATTTATCTGCTTATCACTATTGATGAGCCACTGGGTAATTCCAATAAAGCGCTCGTATTCAGGTAATGAAATCCGTCTCAATGTGGGAATACAGAGATCAATCAGTGCTATTTTTTGCGATGATTGAAGTCCAACAGACTCGCGGCTCCAATGAAGCGCCATTTCACCCGCGCCTTCTCCCGCATTTTTATTAAGATATAATATTTGCTCCGCCATCAGTTTTTTGTCGTCGGCTATTAGAACCCCAAACAACAGCGCCTGCGCACCCTCACGGTCATGGCAAGCGTAAAGCCAATCTTGCCCAAGTCCGTCACGCAGTAGCGCCCCATTGTTAACATCAATTTGAGATGCTTCACCAATTTGATTTATTGTTTTAATTGGTATCGATGGCGGTTGATTACTTCTAAATGAAGCACCTCCCAAGCCGCTCAAGCGCGCGTCAGTTACACCATTACGTTGACGACCATGAGCAATGTCAGGCAGACTAGTTTTTATGAATTTTCCATCCCAGTTTTTTTGAATTAAATTAATTCTAACATCTAACGGCGGATGTGTTGCTAGGCCGTAACTAAACATGCAGCTATCAGCAAATAGCAGATGACTCATTTCGGCGACTTTAGCTGCCTTTATTTTTGATCCATACTTTTGGCCACCTATTTTTTTTAAAGCTCCTGCAATGCCATCAGCATTACGCGTGAACTGTACCGCAGCAGCGTCCGCAAGATACTCGCGCTGACGTGAAATAGCCGCTTGGATCAGCCGGCCAAAAAATACACCCACACTTCCCACGATCATGAGTCCACCACCCATAAGCATGACCGCAAGTATGATCCCTCCTCCTCCCTTATCGTTGCGTGATCTGCGTATGCCAGAAAAGCGAACCACGTCGAATAACATGCGACCAACCATAGAAATTATAAGGATACCGAACAAAAAACCCATTAATCGCATATTCAGCTTCATATCACCATTCAGGATATGGCTGAACTCATGCGCCACTACCCCCTGAAGCTCACCACGATTAAGACGTTGTAAACAGCCACGAGTCACAGCAACCACAGCATTTCCTGGCTCGGTACCAGCTGCGAAGGCATTGATGCCGAGCTCATCATCCATAATCCACACCTGTGGCACTGCTATACCCGAGGCAATCGCCATTTCTTCTACCACATTTCTGAGCCTACGCTCATAGGTATCTGCAGTATGGGGATCTATTTGGCGTGCTCCTATATCTCGCGCAACAACACTACCTCCACCGCTGAGCTGTATCGTCTTGAACAGACTTCCAGCACTGATGACTCCAACAGTCGCACTTGCCGTCAGAACAAACACACCAGGCATCCATAAACTTACAGCCCCTCCTGAAAATAAGAGTACAATATACACTACACCATAGACCGATGTAATAATCCCAGCAATAGCGAGGATAAAGTAGAATACTAGCCACTTAGTACGCCGCCTAGCATCATCCTGTGCCTTAAAAAAATTCATCAGAATTTACGGATTACTTAACACCTCATATGCATGTAAGTTTAAAATTCAACGCTCACAACTTCGCGCTCACTCTCGTCGGATACCTCGAAGAGAGCAGCTAACTGGAACTTGAACATTCCAGCAATGATGTTGGCAGGAAATACTTCAGTCTGGGTATTATACTCTGTCACCGCGTCATTGTAGGCCTGACGTGAAAACGCAACCTTGTTCTCGGTCGATGTCAGTTCCTCGCTAAGCTGTATCATGTTGGTATTACTCTTAAGGTCAGGATACGCCTCAGAGAGTGCAAACAATCGACCAAGAGCACTACCCAAACCACCCTCAGCAGCCATCAACGCACCCATTGAGCTGGCATCCTCGGTATTCACATTCTGGCGGGCACCACTGGCTGTATTTCTCGCATGAATCACAGCTTCAAGCGTCTCGCGTTCGTGTTTCATAAAACCTTTTGCTGTTTCTACGAGATTTGGGATCAGGTCGTGTCGGCGTTTTAGTTGCACATCGATCTGAGCAAAGGCATTGCGATAGCGGTTTCGTAACTTGACGAACCCGTTGTATATGACCATCACCCAGAGCAGGGCGATAAGAGTAATAACAGTCAATACGGAGATGATAATTATAAGTGCTGTCATGTTATGTAATGTTCGATTTTTCGGGAATAGACATTCGATAGAATACACATACCTTAAGACATTGACCTGTCATTACCAT
>JABHEX010000253.1 GCA_018676385.1 Akkermansiaceae bacterium | reverse complement strand
CAGTAGCATGCAACGATTGGTACCAACGCCGCCGACAAGATGCGGAGGGCGAGTTCTTTCGCTCGGTTGCTAACCAAGGACCACGAAAAGGTCAGGGCGGCTCAACCCGACAAGGGCACTACATACTGACCGCCGGGGGAAAACTGTTAGGATTCAACAACAACCGCGGACCCGAACGTCGACTCAAAATGATGCACGACGCACTGAGGAAATGGAACCGCCTACCAGCCGCCGACAAGCAGGCGAAGGTGCCAGATCATGGGCAAGTAGACGCAAAGTATCACCGCGCACTACCAGATAGCGCTCGAGTAATCAAGGTCACCACCCGTGCTCTTGAGAAAGCAGGCGACAAGTATCAGCATATTCAGAAAAACATCCCCGGCAAACTCGCTGCAGTAGACCACCTTTGGTTGAGAGATAATGAAATCAATCAGATCAAAAAACTGATGCAATCTGGCGGAGGCTTGTTACCCAAACCTATGGCATATCGCATCGCGCGTTATCATTTCACCGACAGCACTCGCGGAGAACCTCCACTTTGGAAAATCACCGAGGTGAAAAATTTTCACTTCAAAGTTGCTAAACAAGGTAAAATTGGCGGCACGTTTCATCTTGAAACTACCGATGGCAAACGCGGATACCAAGGTGTCTTCGAGGGGGGCATTAGCTTCTCCGCCGCCGGAAAAATCAATGATTTTCAGTTGCTCGCACACGGAAAACATTGGGGAAAAGGCAGATATACGCGCGGTGCCCGTACCGGCAAGACACCCCTTGCAACATACTTTAAACACGTCGCACAGCCCAAAGCCGCCGATCTCATACCGCCCCAAGGAATGCACTGGGAAAAAGAATACTGGCAGGCAGACAAGTGAGTCATCACCGAGTTCCCCATAACGTGTCTACTCAAACTTAACACTCCTAGAATCCGCATCGGATTTTAGGCTAAGGCACCGGAGTCTCTTTCATGGCATTCGCAATAATTGGCTCAGGGGAAGTACCGTCGTCGGGTAATAAACGATGGCGCAACACATGTGGAAATACTGCCTGCACGTGATCGGGATGCACCGCCTCTTGCCCATCAAGAAATGCCGCAGCCTGCGCTGCACGCATCAGCGCGAGTGATGCACGCACAGAGATCGTGTGGCTGCCGCCCGCTGCACGGCGCACCGTTTCGCAAAGGCTAATAAGGTAATGGTTCAAGTTACTTGAAATCGGCAAGCTCAACGCGCGCTTTTGCAACTCCATAATTTCCTCGGTATCTAACAACGGATCACGTGACGTGCCATTAATTTCGCCAGCAGCGTGAGCGTCTAAAATTAATTGCTGAGTCTCGGCATCGGGCAGAGACATCGGAATAGATAATAGAAATCGGTCAAGCTGCGGTTCAGGTAACGGGAATGTTCCAGTGGAAGAGGTAATGTTCTGCGTCGCCACCACAAGGAACGGCTTCTCCAGTTCATGCGTCGAGCCATCAATGGTGACTTGGCCTTCACTCATAGACTCTAACAGAGCCGATTGCACACGCGGCGACGTTCTGTTAATTTCATCAGCAAGTAGTAAATTACTAAACACAGGACCCCGCACAAATTCGAACTCTCCGTTGTGTTGTTTATAAATATGATACCCCAGAATGTCAGATGGTAATAAATCAGGTGTGAACTGAATGCGTTTAAACGTGCCCCCGATACCATTCGCAAGCGTTTGCGCAAGAGATGTCTTGCCGACTCCCGGCGCACCTTCAATCAGTGCATGGCCTCGTGCAAGCAATGCTGTTAACAATAAATCACTGGCTTCTTCTGCACCAAATATAGCCGCAGAAAGTCTTTCCTTAAGCTCGTAAAGTTGATTTTTTGGCATATTCCTGTAAACGATTCTCGCAGGAAATTCATTAGGCGCAATGATAGACTGGTATGGATTACCTTCTTTTGTAAGAAGAGTTAATACGCTTCTTCTGGTCTGCCGTTAGACCACTTTCCGCCAACCACTGAATCGCAGCTTCAGGTTCATGCCGCAAATAGATACGCCCGTAACGAACCAACGAATCACTCCGAGACTTCGGATTGCTAATTGTATTCGCTAAATCGATTGCGGCTGCCGGATCTTGATAAACAATACGACTTGCATAACCTGTAAGCGCTGTGTCACGAATTGGTGATACTCCCATCTGATTAATTCGGCTGACAGCAGCTTCAGGATTACTTTTTGCCCAGCTATAAAAAACCGCACCCACTCCCTTGGATTGCCCCTGACTTTCAGGCAAAGATGTCAGCCATGCAATAGCTTTCGATGGGTCATCGCCAGCATAATCACGTGCTACCCTACCCACCGCTGTGTCTCTCAATTTACCCTCGGGTAAGTTCTCTGACCATTGTGCCGCCTCTAATACACTGCCCATACGCAGTAGAGATGAGGCTACGTGGTTGATCATTTTCCCGGCATCTTTGTCACCATTTTCAGAACGGTTAAGCACATACTCCGTCGCCAACATAGGATCGTTGTCGGATAATCCATATACTGCCGCCCATTTGATATCCTTACGATTTCTGCTGTCATCTGGTTGACTCTCATACCAATCCATAGCAGCACGTGGATTCGTACTAGCCCAGCCACTGAAACACGCCGCCATGTCCATTTTCTCACTATCTTGACCAAATTCCACTGCGGCCTGTCCAGCAAGCTGACCCCAGGCGTAATGAAAATCCCTCCACTCACCTGCTCTAGATGACATGTGAGTGATCTGCTCACGTATCAGCAACGCATTCTCAAGATTCAATCCCTCAAGTAATCTAGAAAATGCAATACGGCGTTCAACAGGATTGTTGCTCGTCTGGATCATTTGCCCTAAAGACTTGATACCCTTTTCTGTCAGGTTGATCTTTGCCTTATTGCTATTCACAGAGACACCGAGTGCACGACTGCTTCGTGATGCCACACGGCCCTCGACAGTGCCAGATGCATCCCGTTGCTGTGACCATCGTGCATAACGATCACCAGAATTATTATCATTCTCCGTGGAGTAAGACGGCGTCTCATCCACAGGATTTTTGACTCCAATCATAAAAGCAACTACTACAATGATCGCCCATATCGTATGTATTAGGAGAGAATTTTTCATAACAAACACTATTTAATACATGATGCTTTAATCCTTTCTTACTAAATGTCTCCAACGATTTCGGCAAATACGCAGAAAGGACATCAGCTTTGCGAACATACATACAACGTATAGCCAAATGATAATGGTTCATTTTTTTTTGAACATACTTTTGCCATTTCAATCTATTTCTGCTAGCTTGACACCTCATTTGCTTTTTTAACCTATGAATCAATCATTGTTTGGAACTGATGGCATCCGCGGCGTTGCCAACGAATTTCCTATTACACCCGAAGTTGCCCTGCGAATAGGCCGAGCAGTTGCACGCGTGCTGCAGTCCGACGGACAAAGCAGGCACAAGGTAGTGATTGGTAAAGACACTCGACTTTCCGGCTATATGCTTGAAACCGCGATCACCAGCGGGCTGGTGTCGGAGGGCTCACGTGTGCTGCTCACCGGTCCAGCGCCAACACCAGCGGTCGCACACCTAACCCGCTCGATGAATTGTGATGCAGGCATCATGCTCACTGCGTCCCATAATCCTTACCAAGACAACGGCATCAAGATATTTGGTCGCGATGGATTCAAGCTAAGTGATGAATTAGAAAATGACATTGAAAAGATGATTCGTGCCGATGCGCTCCCCCAGCCTGAGGGGGATCTCGGCAAGGCGATCCGCATTGATGATGCCATGGGGCGCTACATTGAGTTTACCAAAAATGCAGTGGGAGCAGGTTCGCTGAAAGATCTAAAAGTTGTAGTCGATTGTGCCAATGGCGCGGGCTACCATGTGGGTCCACTTATCTTTGAGGAACTGGGCGCTGAGGTGATCAAGATGTCCATCCATCCCGACGGCCGTAATATCAACGAGGGCTGTGGCGCACTGCACCCTGAAAATGCCGCCGCCATGGTTAAGAAAACTGAAGCCGATGTCGGCATTTGTTTTGATGGCGATGCCGACCGCGTGATCTTCTGCGATGAAAATGGACAGGTCATCGAGGGCGATCGCGTGCTTTGCCTGTGCGCAAAAGCTCTGAAGGAAAAAGGAATGCTCAAAGGCAATACCTTAGTTGCCACTGTGATGAGTAATCTCGGAATGCGCGATGCTCTTGCTGCCGATGGTATTGCTCTGGAAACTACGGATGTTGGCGACCGCGCAGTGCTTGAGCGCATGCGCGAGAAAGGATTTAACCTCGGTGGTGAAAACTCCGGCCACATCATTTACTCCGACTACGCAACCACTGGCGACGGCATCATGAGCGCTCTAATGCTACTCTCATTGATACGTGAAAAACAGACCACCCTCTCGCAGCTCGCCGATTGCATGGTATCCTATCCTCAGGTTTTACTGAGCTTGGATGTTTCAGAAAAACCACCAATCGAATCCATGCCAGAAGTTCACGCGGCGATCCAAACCGCTACAAAAGTATTCGCCGATAAAGGGCGAGTGTTTGTGCGTTACTCCGGCACGGAACGTAAAATCCGAGTACTTACTGAGTGTGCCGATGCAGAGCTCGCGCAAGCACAGGCAAATGCGATTGCCACAACGATCCATAATACCATTGGCATCTAATCAATTTTTCACCATGACGATTCACCCCGCCAAAGAGACAGCATTCTGGCCACTGCATCAGGACTCCCCCATCGGCAGCCAGCTAATCGCAGGGCGTACATTGTTAGATTTCCAGCAGCAACAAGCCAAGGGAATCGAAAATGCTCACCAGCTTGAAAATGCCTGGATCACCAGTGAGGACTGGCAGTTGCTCGTAGCTTCCATTAAACCAATCGCTCTCAAATCCACTTCCGGCATCCTCCTCGCATGGACTGGTAACCCAGACCCCAAATCCTGCATCAATGAGGTCACCGCATCCGAGTCTTCATTTCTCATCCGTTACCCATGGGAATTTATCCAAATTAATGAAGACATCGTCGCTGCAATCACTGAGCCCGACCACAAAGGCGAGGTCAGTCCGGCTGCCCACATAGACGGTGTAATACACGTAGGTAAAGGCTCCAAAATTCTCCCCGGTGTGGTCATCGAAGGTAACATCATGATCGGTAAAAATTGCAAGATCGGGCCAAATTGCTATCTGCGTGGCTCAACCACTATCGGCGACGACTGCCACATCGGTCAGGCTGTGGAAATTAAAAACTCCATCATTGGCCACGGTTCATCGGTCGGCCACCTCTCATATGTGGGCGACTCCGTGATCGGCAATAAAGTCAACTTAGGCGCCGGCACCATCACCTCCAATTTGCGCCACGACGGCACGAACCACCGCAGTCTGGTGCGTGATTCTCTCATCGATACCGGCCGCCGCAAGTTTGGCGCCATCATCGGCGACGGCTCCCACACCGGCATCCTCACCGCAATCTACCCCGGTCGCAAACTTTGCCCCAACGCAATCACTCACCCTAACGATACAGTCAGAACCGACATCGTGAGGTAAAATTCATCACCCAAAATTAGCAATCAACATTTATTATGTGTGGAATAGTAGGATACACAGGAAAACGCTCAGCGATGCCCGTGCTCATTAGCGGACTCAAAAAACTCGAATACAGAGGATACGATTCTGCAGGTATGGCGCTATCTGGAGATGATGATATCATTGTTAGAAAACAAAGTGGGAAGGTAGCCGAACTCTCAGAGCTTATTGAGGAAGAAAAAATTGCCCTTGCCTCTTCCCGCAGCGGAATTGCTCATACCCGTTGGGCGACTCATGGCCCGCCTACCACGCCCAATGCACACCCACATCAAGGCAATGAGGGTCGCGTCGTGCTCGTTCACAATGGGATCATCGAGAACCACAACGCCCTGCGTGATCGTTTCAAAGCAGATGGTCATGTTTTTAAATCTGAGACTGATTCGGAAGTACTCGCCCACCTCGTTGAATCTCATTACCAAGGAGATTTGTTAGAAGCGGTCAAAAAATCCCTGCACGAAGTTGATGGCACTTACGGCATAACCTGTATGTGCAACGATGAGCCCGGAGTGCTTGTCGTTGCCCGCAGCGGTTCACCCATCGTCATTGGTCTAGGAGATGACGAAACCATCGTCGCATCAGATGCTTCCGCCATAATTACCTACACGCGCCAGGCGATCTACCTCGACGATGGAGACCTGGCCCGCATTCAAGGTAGTAAAGTGGATATCCAAAGTCTACACTCAGGATCAGTTACCCGCGCTACCTCGGAGATAGACTGGTCACCGGACGCCGCTGAGAAAGGTGGCTACGAGCACTACATGCTCAAGGAGATCTTCGAGCAGCCCGAAGCCATTCGCAACACCATGCGGGGCCGAATCGATCTCACTCGTGGCACCGCGATCCTCTCTGGCCTCAATCTATCACCACGCGAAATTGTTGATATCCAGAGACTATTAATTGTTGGCTGCGGCACATCGATGAATGCCGGACTGATCGGTGAGTATGCAGTGGAAGACTTCGCCGGACTACCTG
>JABHEX010000252.1 GCA_018676385.1 Akkermansiaceae bacterium | reverse complement strand
TTTTAGAAGCTTTGGATAATTACATGTCTGTTCCGGGCATTTCTTCCCGCACTTGATTGATTCTGAATCTGGCTAATCCTGACTCGCTCGCCCAACGATCCCAATCTTTGATCGCAGCGAGCACTTGCTCAATGATATCGTCAATTCGTCGCACGCTTTGAGATTCTCCAAGACGTTTCAAATCAGCTCGCCCTACCCCCACGCTCTTGCCATTAACAGATGCCGCACGCATGCCCGAAACTAGTGGGTTTGACGTACTAGTTAAATCATATGCTGGAGATACTTTCCATTGCCCGCTGGGCTCCATAATAAAGGCATGATTCTTCGCGTGGTCGTCATCATTACCTGCAAGAACATTGAAACAAGCACGGCGAAACACCTCTTCAACCTCAACTTCACTACCTGTCAGCACACGAGCAAGATCCATAAGCTCGCCATACTCCATACCTGATCGAACCAATGTATGAGTCAGTCCAGAATACGTGTGCACGTGTCGTCGCGAACTACCTGGACGATCGAATCGCTTTGATAAAAAATGACACGCCCCATCCGCACACTCTAGCAAGTGTGTTTCCGCCATTCGGATACCCGCTGCTCGGGCCATCACAGAATAGGCATACTCCTCCCTGCCATGATCGTATTCCCTATCAAGATCAAATTTGAGCAACCAACGTTCAAAACCACCCGGAAGATGCCCACCACCCGCCATGGCACGGGAAAAATCCTCATTAAATCCTAACAAAACTTTAGGTTGGGCGCCTCCAGGGGAAAGTCCAGAACGCAAAAATCCAGGCAACATATTGTCCGTTTTCCCATGCAAAAACGAGTGCGCATTTCTCACGAGCTCTGCCACTTCCACTGTCAGTTCATCACGAAAGCTCCCCGAGGAAATTGGGGGCTGGTAACCGATAGCCCCCATCGCATGACCACCAGTACAAGTAAGCTTTTGTAACGCTGTCACCTTGCCCCATGGGATCCCCTTTTCCGTGAAGATTCGCTTCATCATTTGTTCACCCCACCAGTCAGGAAGGCTATCAGCAAATAAACCAAACAAGGGCCCAAATGCAGGTGTAGGAGTACTAATCGAACCTCGTATCTCATTCGGCAGATAGATGGGTGATAGTTCTAGACCACGAGATAGCCAGCTTGGATCGTATTCAAAAAATATCCGACCACCCTCAGACTCAGCGAGGTGGCCAACCAGTTGTTTTTCATCTTCTCCAAGGTATGTGACTTCTATTTTCATAGGTTAAATATTAGTTTTTCTTGCGTTGAGGGGCGCGCTTACGTGAACTAAGTTGAACAGCATCGATAGAGTCAAATGCCCTATTACCTGCAAATAGTTCACGCAGGTCACCATCCAAATCAAGCACTACGGCAATCTTTGCAAGGCGCTGAAGCGAGCCTTTTCCTTCGTGCTCAATAAGCTTGAGCGTGGACTGACTGACACCGGCACGCTCTGCGAGCTCATATTGAGTCATTCCCTTAGCCAATCGCTGGCGGCGTAAGCGACTCCCTATTCTTTGAACAAGAACATCTGGATTACGCTGGTTAAGAGTCTTTATTTTGTCCACGAATCTTATTTTATATCATTATGGACAAAATATCAACTATTACGGGACTTTTTTTTCATTGCAAAATACCTGCTAGCTAGTCCATCACAGGTCATGCAAATCCAATCAGCGACCTTTGAGATAAGCTCTCCAGATCTTGAAGGCTGTCCAGAATCAGCGCTACGTGAGTTTGCTTTCATCGGTAGGTCAAATGTAGGTAAGTCATCGCTAATCAACATGCTAACTGGAAAAAAGGATCTGGCAGTTGTTTCCAGCAAACCAGGACGCACACGGTTGATCAACTTTTTTACTATTAACCGTAATTGGTCATTGGTAGACTTACCCGGATACGGGTATGCAAAAGCATCAGGGCAAGAGCGTAACAAGTGGCATGAATTCGTTTCCGATTACTTGGTAAACCGCGAGAATCTGAGCTGTGTGTTCGTGCTTATCGATTCACGCCTAAAGCCGCAGCGCATCGATCTGCTGTTTACTGAGTGGCTGGTGGGATGTGGTGTTCCATTCGTGCTTGTATTCACCAAGGCTGATAAAACTAAACACAACGCAATGACAATCAATATGGAGGCATTTATGTCCGCCATGGAGGAGTTTTGCGAAGGGTTGCCGCGCTGTTTTACCTGCTCCTCAAAAACCAGTTTGGGACGTAAAGAGTTACTCGACTTCGTTGGCCAAGCTCTAGCTGTAACTTAAATCAATTCATTCGACGATTCCATAGCCCGATAATGCATCTAAAATTTCCTGCCGAGCATGCATGATTTCAGGAACAGGCTGGCCGGTCAGCTCTTGTGCTGTGCTCTTATATAGATCACTTGTTGCCATGATAGCCTCGACCGGCACTTTGAATGTGTCCCCGAGATGTTCGCGCTCTTCCATACGTTCTTTGTTCAAAAGGACATCTGCTTCAGGTACAGAATCACACAGAAACTTCCTGAACATCTCTTTCGAGTTTTCCACTATATCACCACCACTATAAGCCTGCCTATCCCAGTAACGCGATGAATCCAACGTGCCAACTTCGTCAATATAGATCATCGAAAAACCATCTCCTGATGCTTTTGGCACATAACCAAACTCAAATTTGGTATCCACTAGCAACTGATTAGCATTTGCCGATTGGGAAGAAATTATTTTGAAACCTTCAGATAGAAGTTTTTCATACTGGCCAACATCCTCGGCCGATTTAAAGGCAAATGCTTCATAATTATCAAGAATCTGCTGGCGAGAAACGTTAACATCATCTTTCTCAGGGACTCCAGGTATCCCTTTTAGAATGCCTTTGGTAGATGGTGTGATCATAAGATCGTCAAGCTTGGCTCCGTTGGTAAGTCCTTCAGGAAGAGAAATACCGCAAATATCTCGCTCGCCTCGCTCGTATCCGCGCCACATACTACCAGTAATATACTGGCGAGCAATTCCCTCCACCATAACAGGCTTTGCCTTCTGCACAATCCATACTAAGGGGTGCGGCGACTCCAAAATATGATTACCAGCAAGACCTTCTTTTTCAAATTTCTCAAACCAATGAAGAGCTGTGGCGTTCAGTGAAGCTCCCTTACCAGGAACTCCAAGCAGGTTATCTTCTCCGCTCCAGATGATTTCATAAGCAGAAATTCGGTCGCTAATGACCATAACCGCGAGCTCAGTGCCTAGACTCACATTATAGCCGCGTTCCTCGATGATCCTGGCGCTGTCTTCAGCTGTCAGCCAATATACTGAACGTACTTTTCCACTGTGGACGTCACCTTCGTGCACAATCGGTAGGTCATCTGTCTTTGCAATGGCGAGGTTTTCTAAACTCATGATGTGTTGCTTCTACTAGCTGTTTTTGTCCGTTACTGACAAACAAGTAAATTACCTAGTTGATGATGGATATCTGGTCAATCCTAACACGCTAAGATTGCAAATTCACTTAGTATGCTTGAGTTTTCTCGACATTTAACCAGCAAGATTCCACACTATCCATATGCGAGAGACCACCAAACAAATTAAAGACTTTCTCCAGTTTATCGCGTTACAATTCGTAGATTACCCAGAGCAGGCACAACTCCGCGTTACAGAGACCGATGACAAACACATTCGTTTCCGCCTCGTTGTAGCTCAATCGGACGTCGCCGTGCTAATTGGTCGTAACGGATTTACCGCCAGCGCTATCCGCAACGTAGTTAAGGCCGCAGCAAGTCGAGATGATATACATGTAAGCTTGCAAATTCACTCGCACGAAGAAGAACAAAAACGCATCACCGCCATCGAAGCTGGAGAAATAATCGACGATGGTCACAACGTGAACTAGTTTCGGGTGGCGTAGAATCCCATAGCAAGCCTCGTCTTGCACCCTCTATTTTTTTCGGTTACGCTAAAATCATCATGTTACGCCGCAAGATTCTCCACTACCTGAGACTCTTTCTCATCCTAGTCTTTGGGTCGAGCTTTGGTTTGGTGGTAGGCGGTATTTATTATTTAAATCAATCGGGCGTAAACCAACAATGGCGTGCTCAAATCGCCAACGAACTAGAAAGTTTTGGGATCGTTTCAGACTTCGACCGGTTGACAATTTCGCTCACGAAAGGACTGCTCGCCAGCGGCGTACAAATCTATGCTAATAGCGACCGTGAGGAGGTAATTGCGACGCTTGAACATCTAGTTATCAACGTTGATAAAACCAAATTAATGAGAGGTATCGTACGTGTCAATCAGGTCGAACTAAAAGATGCAATGGCCTCCATACCCATCGATCCAGACGAACCTCGCGGGCCGCGCATCGTCATCAAAGAACTCTCAGGGAATATGCATTTTCCTGACAAACGAACTGTAGAAGCACGTAATATTTCAGGATTCATTGCTGGCATTGAAATGGAAATTGATGCCCGTATATGGAGTAGCAACTTAGGATCGACTCAACCAGATGATAACACAAAAGATATACGCATTGCGCGGATTAATCTAATCGCGCGTATCGTTCAAGAAATTAAAAAATGGTCATGGCCTGAAAAAAAACCACCATTACTCAAACTTTATATCGAGGGCGACATCGATAAACCTGATTCAATAAGACTCGACTTTGTTTTTCAGGCAAATGAACTCGAATCTAGAGGACTCACCCTTCGGAACATCAAATTCAAGGGTGATTACAATAATCGTTTGATCACACTTGACAAGTTTCAGCTAGAGGATGAATCAGGAAAAATAACAGCACGCGCTGATTACCATTCATCATTACGCAGCGGTAGGTTTGAAGCAAACAGCAGCCTTCACCTACAACGACTGGCGCGCAACATGTTCGGCTACGATATCTTACAGCAGCTTACATTCTCTACATCACCCCGCATAGACTGCACAGGAACCATCAATTTTGATAAGAATTTCATTCCGAATTTACACATTTCCGGCACAGCCAAAGTTGATGATTTTTCCTGTCTTGGTAGCCGTTTTAAATCACTATCAACAGATTTCTCCACACGGGATGATAATATCTTTCTAACCGGCTTACGAGTAGTTCATCCCCGTGGTCAACTAAACGGACGCATCTTAGTGAAAAACGACGATATCCGATACGAGGTTGACTCCGATCTTCCTATTGATGCTTATGTTCCATTTGTTCGCGACTCTCCTATTGAGGACGCACTAATGCAGGTGGAATTTGGCGAGTCCTCAAATGTTCAGATCCATGCAACCGGAACTATCGATAAAAACAATCTTACTGACTGGTCATCTACAGGCAAATTAAAGCTATCTAACATAATTTATCAAGGAGTGCCACTTCACGAGCTGGCTGGGGATTTTGAAATGAACGCCGTGAGATCGACTTATCAAAACATCAGAGCGGATTTTGACTATCGCGATTATATTCTACGAAAAAAGCATGGCGGCCCTACATCTGCACACGTATCAATAAAATCTATCAGCGTAGACCGCAATGAAGATATCGTCAGCATCAATGATATTCGCGGCACCGCATGGCCAGCACCAATCGTACGTCTTTTTGTTCCCAATGTGGCAAACCATGTTGAGAACTATAGGTTCCATCGTCCACCGTCATTACGGGCGACTGGTCAATTCGACATTGGCAAAAATGGTAAGCGCACCGATTTCAATATCTCTGTCAATAACGAAGGCAGTATGAATTATAAATTTCTCGAGGAATCACTCACACTTCGTCGGCTCAAAGCAAATGTGAAAATCAGTAACGACCGCGTTAATATCGACAAGCTTTCGTTCCTATCATTCAATGGCTCATGTAGTGGTCAATTAGTAGTGCATACATCTAATCCCTTACACACCCGATACAGTGGCGGCATACAGTGGCAGCGCCTTCACCTTAAGGACATCGGTAAGTTGTATAACTTTGGAAATGCTGAACGGGGATTACTGACTGGGAGAATCGACTTCGAAGGCCAAGACAACAACATGCGCTCATTTAACGGTAAAGGATCTCTATCACTAGAAAAAGGCAATCTCTTTTCTGTGCCCATGCTAGGTCCCATGTCTAAGCTTGTTGGCTCAGTTCTTGGAAAGAGAAACCCAACGGAAGAAACGGCAAAGGATGCATCAAGCACGTTCAACATACGTAGCGGTGTACTTTACTCAAATGATTTTCTCGCTAACACCCGCTCTCTCAAATTCACAGGAGAAGGTAGTATAGATCTGGAAAAAAAGGTCATCGACATAACCA
>JABHEX010000251.1 GCA_018676385.1 Akkermansiaceae bacterium | reverse complement strand
GTATTTTGATTGAAAATTCTGGCGGACGCATCTCCAGCGAGATACATTTCACCATACGCCCACCCATCAACAGCATCGGCCTGCACATCAACTGAGAGTCTCAAACGCGCTTTGTCTGTCTCTTGTAATCGATCTGGATCAATCCGCATCTCAGCAAGCTCCGCATTCAAATTAGTGCACAGAAGCCTTACACCCATCTCTTCTAACAGGATTCGAGCTCTAGAGCGCTCAATAGTCAATCTCCCCAGAGTCGTGACAAAATTCTTTCGATCAAATGCGTTAAAGCCACCAGCATTCTCTTTGTTGCTTACACCCTTATCAGCTGACTCATTATGCAAATCAGCATCTTTATTTTTTGAAAAAAGACCCTCAATAGAGGTGCTGCCATCTTCTCGGTAGGTCGTAGTGATGTCAGCCCCGAACACGTTGATACTCGTCACATTGAGTTCGTTTGCCAGCAAAGAAATAATACTCACTCTGAGCTCAACACGCTCGACTTCTATTTTTGCATCATTTGACTGATCATCCTTTTTGGGTAACAACACAACATCTGACAAAGATATTTTTGCAGGGAAACTAAATATAGATACACTAGCATTTCCAATCTTTACACTCGCATTGATCGAACTCTCGATCTCCTCTGTCAAAAATTCTTCGGTGATCAGAGACTTTACGAGCAAGCCCGCAAAGATGAACAGGATTGAGATTAAAACAGCAGTAATTCCAAACATCCGGATAAGCTTATTTTTGCGTTTTTCTTTAGATAGCCGCTTGTCTCGCATAAACTATATTGTAGCGAGTCATCCGTGACACTCAATCGTTAATGAAGTATGAATATTAGAGTCTTGCAACCCACCGTAATTACAGAGTAATTAAAACCATGTTCCTCACTGTCATTAGCAGTATCTGTCTGATCATTTTGGGTTTCAGTGGTTTCTTCGGCTGGGATCGCATGAACGTGGATGGCACACCCGCCGAGATGCTTATGCCCGTATTCTTTGGTGGCGCACTCATCATATGTGCGGCATTTGCTCGTCAACACTATCGTCATGGCCTCTACGGCGGCTTGATCATCGCGTTACTTGGCGTGGTCTCTGCTGTAATCAGAATCTATCAATATGAGGGATTTACTAGTTTCGTAATGCCCAAAACACAACTCATCATGGCGATGGGAGGTATTTGTTTGATGCAAATATTGATATCATGGCGAGCAGTAGAAAGCGACAGAAACGATGTGGCTCCGCCGATGTAATTGAAGTAAGCAACACGCCTCGGATCACAGAAAAGATTCCCACGATTGATCCAAACTGCCCTTCCGTCGGAAACCAAATAGCGGCCTCCACCGTGGAGCCGTTGGTTTGTTGGCAGGATACATATTCGCCTCGTGTGGAAGCTTGTTTGCCTTGAGATTATTACAGCTAAAACAGGAAGTAACAATATTATCCCAACGGGTTTCTCCCCCTTTGTCACGGGGTATGACATGATCCAAATTCAAATCCTTTTCAGCAAACTCACGTTCGCAGTACTGACAAATATGATGGTCACGTAAAAATACATTGTGCCGAGTGAACTTCACTTCCTTAGATGGCAGGCGATCATACACAGCCAATACAATGACTTTGGGGATGCGCATTGCGAAGCTGACCGAGCGAATCGCCTCATCAGCAAGCCCCTTGGCCGATGATTCAAGCCACGAACCAAAATCATGCGTCTGATATTTCATTTCTCCTTCAGGTTCTACTACCTGAGCATGCCCAAGACAAAGCAGCTTTACCGCACGCCTAACAGAACATGTTTGGATGGGTTGCCAGAGTTTATTAAGCACTAAAACGTTGAGGTTCAGCATGGTTAATGTGGTCTATAATATGTGAAATATTGAAAATACAATTACCTTCGATTATCATGGCAGCTATTGATATTCAAGCTGGAAAATTACAACCTCTACTCGCATAGCCCTTCACCTAATACTAATCATCTCATTTTCATCTCGCACGGCACGACCGAGTTGTTATACCAGCGTCATGACATCATATGAGCGACTTTGTGATAAGGTGCGTGAAATTACCCTAGTGAATGATACTGCTAGTATTTTGAGTTGGGATCAAGAAACCTACATGCCAACAGAGGGTTTGGCATATCGGGCAAAACAGATCGCATGGCTGGCTGGAAATAGTCACAACCTAGGCACCTGCGATGATTTTCGCAAAGCACTCGAAAATGCAGAAAATGAGTCGTTAGACGATACCCAATCAGCCAACGTTCGAGAAACAAGAAACCAATTCGACCGATCATCTAGACTCCCCCAGGACCTGGTAAAAAAAGCATCTGAATCTGCAACATTCGCTAAAGCCGCCTGGGCAGAAGCACGGCAAGAATCAGATTTCTCAATGTTTGCTCCTCACCTCGAACGCCTGCTTGATATCGCCCGCACGAAAGCAGATCTATGGGGATATGAAGATGAACCTTATGATGCAATGTTAGAGGGTTACGAACGAGGAACAAAAACAAAAGAGGTAGCTAATATTTTTGATTCTGTTACCAGCCAACTAGCAACCACCGCTCAAGCCGCTGTTGATAAGTCAGCATCCATCTCGTCAGATATTCTTGAAGGTGAATATCCAATCGTAAAACAACAGCTCTTCAATCAAGAAATCGCAGAGGATATTGGATTTAAATTTAATAAAGGACGAATTGACACAACGACACATCCTTTCTGTGTCGGATTGGGCCCCTGTGATACACGTCTAACCACCCGCTACTTGGTGAACGATTTCACATCTTCTGTTTTCGGTGTTCTGCATGAGGCTGGTCATGGTCTCTACGAGCAAGGACTACCAGAGACGCACCACGGATTACCCTCTGGGAATGCAGTATCTCTTGGTATTCACGAATCTCAATCACGGCTCTGGGAAAACCATATCGGTAGATCTCGACCATTCTGGACGAAGTGGCTACCACGTGCCCAAGAACTGTTCCCGCATCTAGCAGAAATCGACCTCGAAACCTTTTTAGGTGCAGTCAATCGAGCAGAAAAATCTTTTATTCGTGTCGAAGCTGATGAGGCAACCTATGACCTGCATATTCTATTGAGATTTGAAATTGAACGGGCGATGATGAACCAAGAAATTCAAGTCGCAGAGATACCAGACATTTGGAATCAGAAGTTCGAGAGCCTTTTCGGCACTACGCCGCCAAATGATGCCAACGGCTGCTTACAAGATATTCACTGGTCAATGGGCGGGCTTGGATACTTTGCCACATACACGCTGGGCAATTTTAACGCCGCCCAGTTGTACGACTGCGCGATGAAGGAAACACATATTTCTAGTGCCTTCGAACGAGCTGACTATTTACCCATGTTAGAGTGGATGCGCGAAAAAATTCACTCCAAGGGTAGCGTCTTGTTACCACAAGAATTAATGCTAGAAGCCACGGGCGAAAAAACCAACCCGCAATACCACATCGATCACTTGAATGAGAGGTTTGTTTGATCAATTAGTGCCCCGGACAACTACTATCCGTGGGAGCATCCGCAGCTTCATCTATCTTTGTGATCAACCCATTTTCAGCAAGGTGTAGCTCAACCTCATCACCAGATACATCGGCAAGCATTTGCCCATTGACTAGCACGCAGGGACTCAGTTGCTGGCCACTCCTTTGCTCCATTTCCCACCTGAAAGCAGGATTAGCAATAATGTCTTTCTCTGTGAATTTTAGATCGTATTTGCGCATGATAGCACGAACTCCCTCACTCCAACCGCAGTAAGTTTTAAGATAGCAAATAATTTCAAGAT
Organism: Akkermansiaceae bacterium; assembly: GCA_018676385.1. Taxonomy (GTDB): domain Bacteria; phylum Verrucomicrobiota; class Verrucomicrobiia; order Verrucomicrobiales; family Akkermansiaceae; genus Oceaniferula. Next base: position 2,268 of record JABHEX010000251.1, on the reverse strand, counting down.
TGTCGTTACTCATAGTGTATAGTTGTCTTACATCTGTAAGTGATCATAATTAACAAGTAATTCAACCGATTTCTTAATGAAACCATCGTCCTCAAAAACAATGATCTCTGCTGATGGGAAATGCTTGACCAATCCAATATCAGAACTCGAATGTTTAATTTTAGTCATCGACGGCAAAAGAATCACTGGCAGTGGTGAATCCCAATCTCTGATAGAATCATCCGCTGAACACTCACCTAAATCAATTCACTACCAACTGATAGCATTCGAGCCACAACAAGACGGCACCTGTATAGCCAAGTATGCCAGGGTCAATAAAGACAACCACTAATGCTCCAAAAATTTAATTTAATTTAATTTTTTATGGGTTGCAGAAATAGATCGTCAACCCCAACCACTAAATACTTATTTCCCATGGTGCAAAAATATGCAGATACGATCGTTCTGGGTGCTGGCATTTCCGGGCTTTCCATAGCCCATGCAGCACACTCGCACGACCATGCCGTGCTTTTATTAGAATCGTCTGATCAGGTTGGCGGTTCTATTCAATCATACAGGGCTGATGGCTATCTCGCAGAGCATGGGCCCAACAGCATTCTTATCAAAGATAAGCAAGTAGCTACTCTACTGACTGAGGTCGGTCTTGATGCTCAGGAATCACAGCGAGCAAACAACAAAGCAAAAAAACGCTACATCGTTCACCAAGGGCAACTACATGCGATGCCCAGCTCTCCCCTAACAATGATTAAGACTCCCCTATTTTCACTGGGTGGTAAATTACGATTTGCGATGGAACCATTCATCGGTAGATATGCAGAACATAAAAATGGCCATAACGAAGAAAGTTTTGCTGATTTCGTAAGACGGCGACTCGGAGCTGATATGCTCACCAGCGCTGCTGGACCATTTGTCAGTGGCATCTACGCAGGTGATCCTGAAAAACTCTCAGTTCGCCACGCCTTCCCCCGTCTGTGGAGCCTTGAGGACCGCTACCGATCATGTATCCTCGGAGCCATAGCATTAAAATTAGGCGCAGGCGGTAACTCAGATCAGCTCGCCAAGGGTAAGATGCTATCATTTCGCTCAGGTATGCACGCTATACCAAAAGCAATTCACGACCACCTACCACACAATTCCGTTAAGACGCAATGCGCTATCACAAAGATAAAAAAAACAAATGCTGGTTGGTCTGTTTGCTGGAATGATATCAGCGGCCAGCAAGAAACAACATGCAAAAACCTCGTAATCACTGCACCACATCACAAACTCAGAGACCTTCCCCTGCCCAACTCTGTTTTTAATGGTCTCACGCCGGTGATGTCTCTGGACTCTCCACCTGTAACGAGCCTCGTGCTAGGCTTCAAAAAAGAAGACATCACGCACCCACTGGATGGGTTTGGCATGCTCATCAAGCAATCCGAAAATAGCCGATTGTTGGGTGTTCTGTTTTCGTCGAGCATGTTCGATGGTCGCGCGCCAGAAGGACACGTTACACTAACCTGTATGATGGGTGGCACAATTCATCCAGAGTATTCAGAGAATTCCGATGAAATTGTTCTCGCCGAACTTGACCGTTTGCTTGGCGTCAGCGGTAAGCCAACTTTCCGTCACAAAATATCATGGCCGAGGGCAATTCCTCAGTATGGACTGGACTACCAAAATACACTCGATGCTATGGATGAAGTGGAGAACAACAATCCCGGTCTGCACTTCGCCGGTAACTATCGGGGTGGTATTTCCGTGGGCGATTGCATCGTCAATGGGCTAGAGCTAGGCACCCGGCTGTCCACCAACGAACAGCAAGGTTTCTAGCGCCAAATTTTACATTGTCACAAAAGTATCGCCCCCCTAGCTTTCAATGGTCACACACACAACATTCAACATATACCTATGCAACAGACACTTGCAGCCATGAAGCTGGCCAACATTGATTGGGCCATCCTTATTACATTCTTCGTCGTTGCTCTCGGCATTGGCTTTGCTGTTTCCCGGCAGTCAGGAAAATCGTCCGGTGAATTTTTCTTGTCAGGCCGTCACATGCCGTGGTGGCTTCTAGGATTTTCCATGGTCGCTACGACCTTCTCCACCGACACCCCTAACTTCGTCACCAACCTTGTCCGTGAGAATGGTGTGTGGGCGAACTGGATGTGGTGGGCATTTATCCTAACCGGTATGCTTACGGTGTTTATCTATGCAAAGCTATGGCGCCGATCTGAAGTGCTGACCGATGTTGAATTTTATGAGCTACGATATAGCGGCAAGGCAGCG
>JABHEX010000250.1 GCA_018676385.1 Akkermansiaceae bacterium | reverse complement strand
GGCTGCGAAGGCTTGGAGTCAGGACAGGCTGTCTACTCCTAGTTGTCATTCCTTTTTGCATCTTCATCTCGGCTTTGATGCGAGTGGTCTTGAGGACCTACCGATTCATACGGTTTGGGTCGGAGACTGGGAACGCGGGATCGACGCTGAACGCAATGCTGTGGTGGTGTCGATTCCATCTGTGCTCGACTCCTCGATGGCGCCGGAAGGACATCATGTGCTTCATGCCTATACGCCGGCGAATGAACCTTGGTCAGAATGGTCTGGTCTTCAGCGGGGAACGGCGGCTTATCAGGAGAAACGCGGACAACGTTGCCAGGTGTTTTGGGACGTACTGGAGCAACGCATTCCCGATCTTCGCAGTCGTTGCCAAGTGGTGATGGAGGGAACTCCTCTCACCCATCGTCATTACCTATCTACGCATCAAGGCAGTTATGGGCCTGCGTTGTCAGCTGCGAAGGGGCTGTTTCCTGGAGTCACCACTCCGATTCAGGGATTGCTGCAATGTGGTTCAAGTTGTTTTCCTGGAATTGGTATTCCACCCGTTGCTGCGAGTGGTGCTATGGCAGCCCATGCCATCACAGGTCGAAAGGCTCAGCGAGATTTGCTTCGCTCGCTAAACCTCTAAGGGTTTGTTTGGTTAATACCGAAAAACATTCTTCAATAATAAAGAATGCCTTGATTGCAAGGAAGTTAATGTTCAGTTGGGTTAGTTCAAGATTTTCTAATTTGCATGTTTTAACTCCATGAATGTATATATAATGGCCAATAGTCCAGTAGGTATAGATCAAACCAATGTGATTCAGTTATCGGCTTGGCGTGAAAAACCGAGTTTGAAATTTAAATTTTCTTGATCCGCGATTGATGATTAGCCGATGCTTTTGCGCGCAACAACTGCAAAAAATGGATCTCCCTTCCCTCCCACTATTCCCATCAAACCAGCGGCTTTTGTCTCTTCCGCAAATACTCGTACATCAGACCAGCCATTGGCTTGAAGCACTGTTCCCACGTAGTCGAGATGTTGTTTGTCGTCGTTATCAGTCCAAACTTGTGGTGCCTTTGTAAAGAACATCCGATTCGAGAATGCAATGATCGCTGTTCCATTGGGCCGCGTAACTCGGAGCATCTCCGACGCGACATTTTCTGGTTGTGTCCAGTACTGCCATGCAGCAACGGCAAGACAGACATCAACGGATGCATCCTTTAAAGGAATCGTGGGGTCCAGATTCATGTCTTGGACGTAGTGGCTATCAAGTCTTGGGTTTGCTACGAGTTCTGCCTCATTCATTCCATGACCAATCACGCGCTCGTAATGAATGTCTTCTGGTAGGTGACTCACCCAAGACGATCCCAGGTCAAGTACAACAGCCCCAGACGGAATGTGCTCTCTATAAAAACTGGTGAGACGTGTCCTAAAACCTTCATCTAAATGCTGGACGAAGCGTGGTTCTGAATAAAAAACGCGATCAGGCTCGCGGTCGAGCTTGTATCGCTGGTCTTCAGTAAGAATTTGAACTGCCATCGTTTCATTTTGGCGAATTTAATGGCTGGCCTGTGAGTTGGACATCCCTTGTTGAGAGGTTTGAAGTTCTAGCTACTCCTCATGCTCTCCAACCTGAGTTGAAGGTGCTGAAAGTGCCAAGTTCTTACTCCTCCTTTGGAAGCTGTTGCCAACCGCTGGTCCAAAGCTCTTGGTTCTTGAGTTCGTTCCAGTTGATGCGTAGACGAACGCTTGAATCAAGCACTGCTTCCAGTTCCACCCATCGGGATTGGCCTTTCCCGCCCTGAAGAATCAGACGAAAATGACGAAAACCCACCTGGGGTTGAACGCTTGTCCAGGCTTTGGCAACAGTCCAGCTCATGGATGTGGTGTGGCGAGTTTCAATAAAAACATTTGAACTTTGGCTTGTCGATCGTGAGTTTTCAGCATTGGAATGTCATGTGATTATTTTGATTCAGAGGATTGAAAGTCGTGAGATTGCCTATAAAACCCAAGTGTTTTGATTGTAAGACGATCAATGCTGGAAAGATTCTGCTTGTGTTTATAATCAACTCAGTTGAATCGGCCCATTGGCAAAGTTAGCAGAAACTGGTGTGAAAAGTCTTCAGCAATTTAATACAACAGGAGATAGTCGAATTGTCGCATTCCATAAATCTGTTTTGAATAGATTGATGAAAACGTTTGGCCTTTCGACGTATCAACTTTTATGGCTTTCGTTTTTGAAGGGAATTGTTCTCACCATGATTGCGATCTGCCTTTACTATGAGCTCCGCTAGGGCTTTTGAGGTCATTTATCTCTCAATATTAAATTTTTGGGGCGTAAGATTTCCTTTGCTGTGTACATAATGGTCTTTGTTGCTTTAATGCCTAGAGGAGATCATATCTGTTTTGCTTAATTCTGAACAGTTAATTTATTGGTCCCGGTGGCTTTTACCCATGCGGCAATTGCGTTAAGGTCATTGCGACTAGGAATGCATAGACATCCACTTCCTGGATTGCAATTGTGGATGCCGAGTCCGCTTCGGTCTGTTTTGAATTGTGGCTGTAGGTTCAACCAGATGTCTGTTCCCCATGGCTCCGGTTGTCCAAGCAGATAATCTCCAATGGGTAGAGCTGCTCCATTCCCTGGACTCCAGCGTCGATCAGCCGTTGGATTGGTGTTGTATCCACTGATGGCAGGCCATAGGGCAAGGCGCTTGCTTCCTTGAAGCAATTCGACCACCCATTGGCCGTTGCTGGGGTTGCCGGTGCTGGTAAGACGTCTTGCTTTCAAAGAAAAGCTATCGCGATGTTCCTTAAGAAGGGCGGGATTTGGACCTGTTTGGCCAGGATCAAGCTTTTTGGGTTTTTGTGTATTGCTTTGTTTGATTTCATGTTCGCTTATGGACTGCTTTGCTGAAATTCCTGGCTCACAGCTCATGATCAACAGCAAGGGTGCTGCCAAGAACAGTCCTTTTATGACTTGAAGCATTGCTTTGAAATGCATTACTTTTCTGTTGTTTGCTCTGTACTTTGATCTGAAAAATACTTCTTCATTGCTAGGCCTAATGCTTGTTAGTTAGTGGATTTGGATTATTTATGCCTTTGTAAATTAAACTCTTTCTTTTTGGTTTGGG
>JABHEX010000249.1 GCA_018676385.1 Akkermansiaceae bacterium | reverse complement strand
TCAATAGTTTCTTCTGGAATGCGACCCACGACCTCTTTTTATGTTCAAAATACCAAATACCAAATACCAAATTACTCTTGAGACAAAATAATCTTGGTTCTTGCACCATCGGACTATTGACTATCAATGTGCAAGACAATGAATTGGCATTTTTAAAATCGGGTGACGGAGTTTATACCGTGGGTTTTGGTCCTTTCGAGCAATCATCATCTCCGCCAGCTACTGGCATTGCTTTTTATTGCAATGATTTTGCTCTCACCGACCCTCAACCGTGGAAAATTCCTGGACGTATTGAGGAGGTAGAAAGTTTAGCGGATATTGGTATTGAAGCGGCTGCTTATGAGATCAATTGGGATGAGCTAGAGCCGGATGGATTTGCCGAGGTGTTTGGAGAAATTAATCAGATGATCGGCAGAGGTGTCATGGAAAAATCTGTTCCCGTAGCGACCGAGCGGGGAGTATTTTCTCAGGGTAGAGGTAGAGATATGTTGATAAGTATGACGGCACTTGGTGCTCCGTTCCACACATATGGCTGGCGTAGAGAGGGGCTGGGCTTCTGTGGCACTACACCTGAGGTTTTGTTCCGACTCAGTGGTAAGAATTTGAGCACGATGGCGCTCGCCGGTACTGCTAAAGCTGAGGAACGTGAAGTATTTGCTGTTGATGGTAAAGAGATCAGAGAACATGAATTCGTTGCACAGACACTGGTAGCTAAGCTCTCTGACATCGGCACTGTTACTCGATCGAAACGGGCGATAATGGATCTAGGTCAGCTTGTTCATTTTCACACACCAATCGAGGTTGAGTTATTTGATGAACGTGCGGTGGATGACCTAATTCGTCGTCTTCACCCTACACCTGCGCTTGGCCCTCTACCACGAACTGAGGAGACTCTGGCACTGCTTGCGGAGTGGCGCGAGCGGCTGGGTTGTCCACCGTGTTTTGGTGCACCTTTCGGCTTGCTTAAGGACGGTGAATTTACTTCCGTTGTTGCCATCAGAGGAGTTCACTGGGATCGGCTAAATGTCTCCATTCCATCTGGTTGTGGTGTGATCGAGGCGTCTAGGCTAGTAAATGAGTGGCGCGAACTCAGATTGAAGCGTGAGGCTGTAAAGCAAACACTTGGACTCTAGAGTGTTTCTGGGAACATAGCCTTCCAGACAGCCAGTGCTTCTTTAATTTGTTCTGCTTTGCGTGTGGGAGAGAGCTCCCATACAAAAGGTTTGCATGGATCGATATGACGCAGGAGATTTTTGAAATTCAGCTCACCAGTTAGCGGCACACGATGGTCTCGCTCCGGCCAGTAGACGTCGTGCACATGACAGCCGATTAAATACGGTGACATCTTTTCTAGCCACTGGTCGTGATTCAATAAACCGAGGTTGTGTTTAAGTTGTACATGGCCGAAATCGTGCCAGTATCCCACCCATGGATTGTCTTTGAAGTGCTCTTGAAGGCTAATCATTTCATTTTCGCTTGGCACATCCTCGAAGCGACTGCGAGATTCCACTGCGAGCCGGATCTCCAGTTCGGCGGCTTTTTCAGACAGTTGTTCTAATGCTTCGATGGCCCGCTGATAATACAGTGGCGCGATTTTTTCTCGTTTTTTGACAAACTCAATTTTGGTTTTTGCGTAATCTTTGGTAAGCTGTTTGCCTTCCCTCACCATAGCGGTAAGCTTTTTAGTCCATTTTTTCGACGGCATGGGTACTGATCCCATATGCATCACAACGTAACTAGCATTAAACTCTGCCGCAATCTCGAGAGTCCTGAGAGACATTTCCATAGCACGTTCGCGGTCGTATGCTCGATGTGAACTAAATTCATACGCATCTGGGGCATCGATCATCACCTCAACGGGTGAGGGGAAATAGTTATGTACGCCGGAGCATCGAAATTTGTTCTCCTTGTAGGCTCTCTGGATACCTGGGAGTTTGCTAATGGTCATCCCATGTGACAGCTCCATGGTGTTGAATCCTAGTTCAAGGATCTCATCTATCATTTCCTCACCCTCGGAGTGGCGGGAGTTGTTCCAGCAGGTAGAAAAACTGAGCATCTTATTATCAGGGAAGTTTCCAAGGAGTGCGAAGAGCGCTGTATTCTGCTTGTGGCAGAACAACGTAGACTGGATTCATCGTGGGGTCGATTATGGCGATGAGTTGTTGAAGTTTTGTCTTCTGCATCGTGGTGCAGCCGGCAGTGGGTTTGGTGCCACCTCCTCGCCAAATATGAAAAAATATTGCAGAACCGTATCCGGGTGCCGGTTGTCCACCTAGTATTGAATCGTTATGAGCAATATAGAGTTTTAGGCTATGTGCGTTATCGTTTTGGCGCATTTGGCCTTTAATTTCCCAATTGGTTGATGGGATGTGATCGAGAATGAGATGTTGATTGTAATAGCGCGAGGTGTGGTCCTCAATCCAAAGATCTCTGGGGGTGATTTTACGGTAGGGCAGCTTTGGGTGGCGCTTGATGTCAGATGCATAGCCATAGACGCCGCCAAGCATGAATATGCCTGCAGGTGTCCGTGCGTCTCCTTCAACTTTTTGCCGACTTGTAGTTTGTGTCTGACGATGTATGCCGCGCCCCCATGCTAGCCCATTTTTTCCAAGTCTACCTTTCCATGGTAATCCAACACGTTGCCACACATGGTTTTTTTTCTGATAGATTGAGAGTGAGACGTGGGATGAGTTCCATCCTGAGGTGATGCCCACAATGGCTTGAGATGAATTGTTTGGGATCTGTGCCGTCAGCCAATTGCTTGTAAGGGTAATTATGATGAGCGTTTTTATATGCGGCAAGATCATCTTACAATTGTGACTGGGGGTGATTCAGCTAATCATTTGATGGGAATGACAATGCTTACTATTATTCGGCGAGCTTCTGACACCCCTTGATGTCGAGTTTTCCAGAGGCAAGCATCGGTATTTCATCGGTAGGAATAAATATTTTTGGACACCATAGGCTGGGCAATCCTTCGTCCATGAGCTTGTATCGTAGATCAATGCATTCCTGTTCACGAGTGTCTCCGCAGATGGTTGTTAATAGTGCTATTGCCTCTCCCTTTTTTTCATCTGGAACACCAACGACGGCGATTTTACGTTCCGTTTCTGCATCGAGTCCAAGTACTTTACTGATGATTGCCTCAACAGTTTCGTGTGGAACCATTTCACCACCAATTTTTGAGAAACGAGATAAGCGCCCTTCGATGTAGAGGAATCCTTCGTCATCGAGCCTGCCGATGTCACCTGTATTGAACCAGCCATCGATGATGACTTCCTTTGTTTTTTTATTGTTATTGAGATAGCCGGGAAAAATGTTGGCACCACGCAGCCAAATGGTGCCTTGTGTATCGATAGGCGCAGGTTTTTCTGTTGCAGGATTAGTGATTTTAACTGCGATGCCGGGTAGGAATTTTCCTACAGAACCAGTTTGATTTGAGGGGATCACGGGTGCCTCATCGGTTGCTTTCCGTTCTGGAAGGTTGAGGTTCGTAGCGGGTGATGTCTCAGTAAGCCCGTAACCTTCAAGGGGTAGAATACCAAACTTATCATGAAACGCTTCAGCAAGTGTCTTAGGTAGTTTTTCGGCACCAGTAACTACGTAGTCGATGCTTTTGAGCTGCTCGGGTTTGACCCTACGCATATATCCTCGAAGGAAGGTTGGTGTTGAGAGTAGCATATTTACACTGTGCATCTCAATGAGTTCGGCGAGACGTTTAGTTTCTAGTGGGCTTGGGTATGTGACTAGATTCACTCCTTCGATACAAGGATACCATAATGTTACCGTGCAGCCAAATGAGTGAAATAGCGGCAGACATCCAAGGATTTTTGCATCGTATTCAAGTTGTAGCCGGCTACCGAACTGGCAAATGTTTGCAAGGACGTTGCGATGCGATAGTGGTACGCCTTTTGGCTCGCCTGAGGAACCAGAAGTAAAGAGCAGAATGGCTTCGGCGTCACCTTTTTCAACGCCAATACCGAGTATCTTGGCTATGACAGAGGTGGGCAAGATTTTACAGAGAATGACCCAGCGAATAATCTTCTTTTTGATGGCCGGCAGAGTGCGCTCAATAAAAATAAGATCTCTATTAGGAGGCCATGGGAAGGCTGGGATCTTGCGCACAAAGGGGTCAGCGGTAATGAATTTGTCGATATCCGCTTGACGAATCGATGACTGAACGGCGCTGTGGCTTGATGTGAAGTTAATATTCACCGGGATTTTGCCCGCAAAGAGTACTGCCAAGTTTGCAACCATGCCGCCCTTACCAGGGGGAAGCAGAATACCGACACGTTTTTTCTTAGTCTGTTTTCTAATCTCAGCAGAGAATGCAATAGCGGCACCTAATAGTTTGTCGAATGATGTGGCAGAATCGTCCGTACCATCAAATAACTTAGTGGATGAGCCGTGCTTCTTCAGACCAGCGAGCAGTGCGACCGGTAGAGAGCCGTTAAGAAATTCACGAGCGGAGAATGCAGTTTCCTCGGCTGCCAGTAAACCTTCACGCCACAGGGCGACAGAAATATCTTTCGCAGGAATCAGCTTGGCGAAAGAGAGAACAGAATTGGCAAGTTTATTAGTCTTTTCGGTAGATAAAGCCGTTTCTTCTGGGCGGGTCACTGACACTGGAAGAGTGGGTAGACCAAGTGCGCAGAGTTGTTTCAGTACGGGCGCCGGGATGTGGCAGCATTCACCGTCATGAGCAGAGACATCACCGGGGATAAAAATGATTACCCCGTTGTTTTTTAGGTGTTCTTTGAGAGTTTCACCTATGGCAGCAGGGGCCGTGTCATTTGCGGAGAAAGAAACTGCTGTCGTGTCTGGTTTTTCGAGAACATTGCGGGTAGCAGCATCAAGAACAACATTTTCCTCGCAGAGCCAAGTCACTTTCCTGCCCGAAAGTAACTGTTCTATGTAGAGAGCCTCGGAGAGATTGAGTCGACCGGGAACAATTAGGGCACCCTGCGTTGGGATATTTTGGTTTCCTAGGATATCAATTTTTTTGCTCATGCGCGACTATCTGTGTAGAGGGTTATGGGGTGTTCAGACTGACAGAACTCATAAAACCATTTCACTCGATATACCGCAAGCGGTAAGCGAGCAATTAATTGGACAACTTAGCCGTGGATAGAGAGTTGTAGCTAGGATTGAATTGCATCAAGCACTCCGTTGATGAAGCGACTGGACTCGCTGGTGCTGAATTTTTTGGCAATCTCGACAGCTTCGTTGATACTGACTTTTATGGGAATGTCTTCACAATGGGTGATTTCGAATGTTGCAAGCCTCAGAATAGCACGATCTACAGGGGCGACACGATTTGGGGCATAGTTTTGGATGAGCCCTGCGAGCATCGAGTCGATGGATTCCTTATGGTGTAATATACCTTCAATCAATTTCTGTGTTTCCTTACGAAAGGAGGTGATTTCAGCTGAACTGTTATGAATATGAGCAAAATCTCCAACTGTGGATTGAGGATCTATGATTGCAGTAAGGCGCTCAGAGACACGTCCTAAGTGTTCGACAGCGGCAGTTACCGGCTCAAGTGCCTGTCTTTTTTTGGGGAAATCCTTCAAAGTTTCGAGTAAGTCGTTGCGACGGCGTATCAGACTTGTGTTCCTTGCGATGACTACTTGGGTGTTTTCTTTGAGTGTTGTATCGGTTGTTTTCTTTTGGTGGGTTGCTTTAAGTAGGTCAACGGCATCGCTCATTCGGCTCTCATCGGCAAGCATCTGGTTTAGTGCGTCTACAAGTTGGTCGCAATCGCCTGATGCCTTGAGCATAATTAGGAGTTTTTCCGTGTGTTTGTTGAGTTTTACCAATCTATTTGGGCGTCCTTGTGACACGTGCAGGACAGCTTTGGCTGTAGCTTTCTCAAGTACGCGTATATTCTGCTCCTGGATCATTTGCCAGAATGTATCCTCCATGTTGAAAGGCTCGGCTCCCGATTCCAAGTCTGCAAAATACAGGAATTGAATCGCGGCCTCGCGAATGTCGCGACGCTTATACATTGCTCGGAAACACGCGCGATGAGGATTTTTTAAACTGCTGAAAAGTATCGGTAATGGCAATTGCAGCACTCGCTGCTTCACGACCACGATTTAGCTTAGTTCCGATGCATCGCGCGTAGGCTTGCTTTTCGTCGTCTACGATTAGCACTTCATGAATGATGGGTGTTGCATGGTCTACGGCAATTTTTTGTAGTGCTTGGGTTACGCTATTTGCAACAAGATCTCCGTGAGATGTTTGACCGCGTATAATTAAACCAAGTGCGATAACGCAATCGGGTTTTTCGCTACGCATCACTGTTTCCACGATAGAGGGGATCTCAAACGCACCTGGGACTCGGACAAGATCAATGTGAGCATTTGTCGATAGTTCTGATAGTTCTTCTTGAGCGTTTTCCACAAGTGCATCCGTGAACTCAGAGTTGTATTGTGACGCCACGATAGTAATCGATGTCTTCTGACTTAGGTTGCGTGGCTTAGGCGGCAGGGTTTTTGACATATGAGTGGGATAGTTGGCTGCTTCCCTACCTGCAAGGTTGAAAATGGTAAGATTTCTCCGAAGTAATGTCTTTACCAGAGAGTTACTACTCATTCTTTTAAAACCTATGATTAAATTTTAATCACATATAAATGTGTGCTTATTGTTACGGAAATCTCTGCCAATTAAAAATCGGCAAAATAACATAACAATAAATTAACACAAATAAGTGAACAAATAGTTGCTATGATCCCGCTTTAGTTATAGACAATAAGTGAGGAAAGCCACCAACAGAATAAACGATCATGGGTCTGGATAAAATTACCACTAAATTTCAGGAAGCTATTCAAGCGGCTCAACAGCTTGCCTCGCGATCTGCACACGCTGAGCTGAAGTCGCTGCACGTGCTTCTCTCTTTGCTTCAGCAGGAGGGCGGCATTGTCGTGCCTCTACTTGAGAAAGCAGGTGTCGATGGCACTAGTCTTAAGGCGAAAGTGCTCGAGCAGCTCGACCGCGAGCCAAGCGTCCAGGGCGCTGCATCGCAGCCGCAAATGAGCTATGGGTTTCGTGCCAATCTCGATGCCGCCGACAAGGTACGTGAGGAACTGGGTGACAGCTATCTGAGCGTCGAGCATTTCCTCCTTGGTGCGTTTGAGTGTGAGTCCCCGGCAGGAAAAATCCTTCAAGAGGTAGGTTTGGACCGAAAAAAGGCAGACGAAGCTCTCAAAGAAATTCGAGGTAGCCAGAAAGTCACTGATCAAGATCCCGAGGGTAAGTATCAGGCACTTGAAAAATACGGTACTGATCTCACCGCCCGTGCCCGCGAAGGGAAAATTGACCCCGTCATTGGTCGCGACGAGGAAATTCGGCGCATCATGCAAGTGCTCTCTCGCCGTACCAAAAATAACCCGGTGCTCATTGGTGAACCAGGAACGGGTAAGACGGCAATCGTCGAGGGTCTCGCCCGTCGCATTATCAGTGGTGACGTGCCAGACTCGATGAAAAACAAACGCCTTATCTCGATGGATCTCGGCGGCATGATTGCCGGTGCCAAGTACCGCGGTGAGTTTGAGGATCGCCTAAAAGCTTTTCTCAATGAAGTCACTGAGTCCGAGGGTGAAATCATCTTGTTCATCGATGAGCTACACACCATCGTTGGAGCGGGGGCTAGCGAAGGTGCCGTGGATGCCTCAAATCTCTTAAAACCCCAGCTCGCCCGCGGTGAGCTGCACACCATCGGTGCCACCACGCTCGACGAATATCGCAAGTATATCGAAAAGGACGCCGCGCTTGAGCGCCGATTCCAACCGGTCCGATGTGATGAGCCGAGTGTTGAGAGCACCGTCGCCATACTGCGTGGTCTGAAAGAACGGTATGAAGTACACCACGGTGTTAGAATCAAGGACACCGCACTGGTTGCTGCTGCGAATCTATCCGATCGCTATATCACCGATCGTTTTCTGCCCGACAAAGCAGTGGATCTCATGGACGAGGCAGCATCGCGTTTAAAAATCGAACTGGATTCCATGCCGACTGAGCTTGATCAGATCGAGCGTCAGGTGATGCAGTTAGAAATGGAACGCCAAGCTCTGGAAAAAGAGACCGATAATGCATCTACAGTACGGTTAGAAAAAGTGCGCGAGGAAATGGCGAACCTGAAAGAGGAGTCCGCTACCCTGATGGCGCGCTGGCGTAATGAGAAAGATGTCATTGATGTCGTGCGCGAAGCACAGCAGGAAATTGAGGATCTGAAAAACGAAGCCGAGCAAGCCAAACGCATTGGTGATCTGAATCGTGCCTCGGAACTGACCTACGGTGCCTTGCCGGACGCCGAGAAAGAACTCGAACAAGCTCAGGAAAAACTAGGCAAGCTGCAAGGTGAGAACCGCATCTTGATAGAAGAAGTCACGGAGGAGGACATCGCTCGGGTGATTTCATCGTGGACCGGCATTCCTGTGTCCCGACTTCAAGAGGCCGAACGGCAGAAACTCGTCAAAATGGAGGGCAGGATTAGCGAGCGTGTCATTGGCCAGAGTGACGCCATCGTGGCAGTTTCTAATGCCGTGCGCCGCGCCCGTGCTGGATTGCAGGACGAGAACCGCCCGATCGGCTCGTTCCTTTTCTTAGGCCCGACTGGTGTGGGAAAGACAGAGCTATCGAAAGCCCTCGCCGAATTCTTATTCGATGACGAAAACTCAATGGTTCGCATCGATATGTCCGAATACATGGAAAAACACAGCGTCGCCCGACTCATTGGGGCGCCTCCCGGATACGTCGGCTACGAAGAAGGTGGCCAGCTTAGTGAACATGTTAGGCGCCATCCGTACTCGGTTGTTTTATTTGACGAAATCGAAAAAGCCCACCCAGATATCTTTAATGTGCTGCTGCAAGTGTTAGATGACGGTCGGATTACTGACGGGCAGGGGAGAACTGTGGACTTCCGCAACACCGTGCTGATCATGACATCCAACATCGGTAGCCAGTTCATCATGGACGAGGAAAACGCCGAGCAGCGTGAGGCGAAGGTTACCGAAGCCCTGCGCGGCCACTTCCGACCAGAGTTTCTCAACCGAGTGGATGAAACGGTGATTTTTGATCGACTCAAGCGTGATGAGCTGACTGAAATTGTTGGTCTCCAGCTCGAGCGTGTGCGCAAGCGCCTCGCCAAGCAAGGTATCGGTCTGGCTCTTGGCGCGGACGCCAAGGAATTCATCGCCAATCAAGGATATAATCCCGTCTACGGTGCCCGTCCACTTAAACGTGCGATCCAGAAACACCTACTCGATCCACTCAGCCTAGAAGTGCTGGAAGGTAAATTTCAAGACGGGGATGTGATTCGTGCCAGGGTGGAGAATGAAGTGATCTTGTTTGATAAGTAGGAATAAAATCATGCCTGTGCTAATTTTTCCCCTCAGTGATATGTATCTGGCCTATCGCTAGGGTGCTTTCTGTGATACCGATAGCATAATCAAGGCGGCTACAATGATCGTATAGTTAATCGATAGTAAGATGATCTGCTTATTCTCTTCTTGTCGTGCGTGCTGGAGTGCCTAACGTGGTGCTGTGCAGCACCTGACCATTTCCGCCTTGAAGCAGACGACTGGAGACACTCCTGTGAGTGCGAGCTTTGATGTTCAGCTTGAGCGCATGGCGGAGCGTGAGACGAAGACAGGCAAGCCATTTTACGAGATTACCTTGGTCGATGCGACGGGCGACATGAAACTCAAGGTCTGGGAAAACCGACCGCAGTTCCGTGCCTTGGATGATATTTCTGATGGCACCTTGTTGCGTATCAGCGGTGACTGGACACAGAACCAGTATGGTGTGGATTCGAACAAGTGGGACATGCGTCTCCTCAATGAGGCAGAGGCGAGGGAGTTTTTGGCGGGTGATGCTGAGACCTGTGCACGGCAGGAAGCCGACTGGGCGGATATTTGGGAAATGACGACCAGTATCAGCGATCCACGATTACGTGAGATATGTGCGGTGTTTTTTAACCAGTATGAAAAGAAATTCCGCCGTGCTGCAGCCGCGCGGAAAAACCACCATGCGCGCCGAGGTGGGCTCGTTGAACACGTCGCGCAGATGATGCGGTCGGCGCACGCGGTGTGTTCGGTTTACCCGTGATTAAACCGCGACCTGCTTACGGCCGGTGTGTTGTTTCACGACTGTGGCAAGATGTGGGAAAACAACTATCCTGAGGCAGGATTCACCCAGCCATTTAACATGCATGGCGAAATGCTTGGTCATATACCACTCGGGATTGAAACAGCTAACAAGCTCTGGCGCGATATGATGGAAAGTGATCTGGCAAAAGAATGGATTGAACTGGATCCCGATTCCGAGGATGTGCACCTACACCTGCTTCACCTGATTGCCAGCCACCATGGTGCCTACGAGTGGGGTAGCCCAACGCTGCCGCGCACGCCGGAAGCCATGGCGCTGCATTACATCGATAACATGGATGCTAAATACGAGATGATGCGTATGGGATACGAAAGCTCACCCGAGTTGGCACCGGGGATTCAAGAGCGGAAGTTTCCTTTGCCCGCCAGTCTGGTGAAGCCGTTAGATCATTACGATGGCGAAGATATGCCCGTGTCACCTCCTGATGAATTGTTCTGATGCTTATTGGTCGTGGCTAGTATCCCAACCATGGGCCAAGCCATTTTTCAGCTTCCTCGATTGTCCACATCTTACGTTTAGCGTAGTCTTCTACCTGATCTTTTTGTAAATCACTAAGCGCGAAATATTTGGAATCCGGGTGGGAAAATAAAAGGCCAGATACCGCGGCTCCAGGGTGCATAGCACAGCTCTCAGTGAGCCCAACACCTATGGCCTGTGTGGCATTTAATAATTTAAAGAGCGTTATTTTTTCAGTGTGATCTGGTTGAGCTGGATAGCCAGGTGCCGGGCGAATGCCTTGGTATTTTTCTTTGATTAGCTCGTTGTGATTGAACTCATTGACTCGCTCGAAACCCCATGCCACCCGTGCGTGGTGGTGAAGCAGCTCGGCAAAAGCTTCTGCAAGGCGGTCGGCAATAGCTTGCACCATAATAGCGGAGTCAACTTCGTGTTTGTCACGTAGCTTTGCAGCCCACTCATCCGCTCCATGGATAGCGACAACAAATGCGCCAACGTGATCAGTTGCCGGTTTAAGTGATTTTTTTTGGTTTTCTGATGAGGGTTCTACATACCCTTCAGTTGTGGGTGCGACAAAATCAGCTAACGCGATATTTGGTTTACCACTCGTTTTTTCTGTCTGCTGTCTGAGTGTATGAAATGTTGCGTTATGATCAGGTAGGTTGATATCGTCTCCATCTGAACAGGCAGGAAAGAATCCATAGACACCACGTGCGGTAAATATTTTTTCTGCGATGATTTTTTCTAGTAGGACCTGGGCATCTTGATAGAGTTTTTCTGCGACTTCTGCAGCTTTATGATTGCGTGTCTTAAGAACTTTTTCTTCGCGATCCCAAACTCCTCGTAGCTCCCAAGCGTGGAAGAACGGGGTCCAGTCGATATAATGGACTAGCTCTCGCAGTGATTGGTTTTCAATAATACGTGTGCCAATGAATTCAGGCACAGGAGGGGAGTAGCTCTCCCAATTAATAACAATTTTTTTTGAGCGAGCATCTTCAATGCTTATAGTTGGTTTATCCTTTTTATTGAAGTTGTCTCGTAGCCTTTGGTATTTATCATTTGTATCTTGAAGTAATTTTTCACG
>JABHEX010000248.1 GCA_018676385.1 Akkermansiaceae bacterium | reverse complement strand
GTACGCCGCTTCACCCATCTCGACTAAAAGTAATCGCCCTTACTTCTCTTCGGTTTTTGCGAACTTTTTCCGCACGCGACGCTTCAGTCGTTTAAGGTCTGTTTTGACTTTATAAAATCTGAGCCCCAGCTGCTGGGTAATAGTAAACCTCTTGTTGATCTGCTTCATGTATTTTTTCATGAAGACTTCCTGTAGATGCGGCGTAAGTTTTAGAATCAGCCGCTTTAAATCAGCCATCCGCTGTGGAAGAGGCAGCCCTTTCCGGTGACAGCGCATGCGAGCGGTATCGATAAGGAAAAATTGCAGGACCCTATCTTTACAACTTTTCACAAGCAAATTACCTACGGAAAGATCTCGGAAACAACACCCCCGACCATGGAGTCGAATGAGAAAGTCCACCAGCTGATCAGAGAACTCATCAAAGGTGAATCCCTCGACCTCCGAATCTCCGCTCGAGTATTGGACGAAAAACTTCTTGGTGGTAAACTCTTCAGCGACATGCTCACAGATAAACCAATTGTTCATCATGTCTGATAGATCATTGCTTTCGAAACAGGCTACCGCCTCAGGTGTCCCGATATTGCGCCGCATCAGCTCCGTGGTACCATTCCAGCTTCGCCGGGATTTCGTAGGCCGGTTGCGGTCGAGGATTTTTTTATGAAATGCCATACGCCGCGGTTTTTTAACAACGAGGAAACGATCAGGATCCCGAGGGTCCGTCACCTTCCATACCGCATTGCGCGCTTTACGCAGGCTTGCTTGTTCTTTCTTTTCAGAGATCGATTCGGGGCCAAGATTCTTAGCCAGAATATCGGCTTCACCGCGGGAGCGGGCACGGATGACACCTCGCCAATCAGCAGTTTTATACTCGTAGTGGCGGTAGCCATTGGTTAATGGCGCAGCAACCAGATCCGGAACTATTCCAGCGCTGCTGCTCACAACAGGATGATGATTTTTCTTCCATACAAAGATAGCCGCCGATTGGGATAGGAAGTCTGGCCGTTCTTCATCCAGTTCCCCATCTCGGGTGTAAACCTCAGACAGAGCCTCTAGGTCATCGCGGGAATAACAGTCACTGAGCCGGGCCAATTTTCCATTTTGAGTCCATCCGATATGGATAATCTGCCCATCTTTGGAGAATTCGTGAATTTCCAGACCATCTTTTACACATCGGGATCCTTCAAATTGCGCTCCACCGATAATGGAGTTGATAGCTTGAAAAGCATGAAATGCCGGCCGGACTCTCCAGGTTTCAGGAGTCCCAGGAATGTGGTCGTGCAGAGCTACAATATCGAGCTCTGATGATTTGGGCATGATTCCTGTGCCGTCATCAAGCAGTCCATCACGAGCGCTGATGAGCGGCCCCCAGTAAATGTGCTCGAAATACCGTTGGCTAAAACAAATCGTAAAATAACGGGTCAGGTAGTCGGCCATATGCTCTTCGGGCCAATCGCTGTAACGTTCGATCCGAGGAATGGTCCAAAAAGCACTCGTCGACCAATTTCTGGAAATACCATGACGACCGGCAATCGCACCGAGAAGCCGTATCTTTTTCTTTAGGTTGTATCCGTGAAAACGCTTCAATGTCCGACCGATTACCTTGTGATCAATATTTTCAGGCTCACTCGCCCGCTCGGCAAACAAGTTATTAGAGTGGATGTCAGGCAGCACATTCCGTCGTTCTAACATCCCGAGCAAACCCGCATTGTAGATCGGTTCGAAATCGGTCACATTGGGCCCCACCAGTGTGAGTTTTCTCGTACGCACTTCTTTGTAGGCAGATTCCCAGGCAGCGAGAAACCCATCAAGATCATACCTCGTCCACTTGGCGCGGTTAATTGTGGATCCTATTTCAACAGCTTCGATACGATCTGAAAAATAATCCAAACGCTCTTGGACAAATCGAGACCATCCTTCGAGAGCCTCCGGGTTCGGCATTTTTTCCGCTTCCGTAAGCGGCTGGATCAGATGCAGAAGCACACCGACATCCATCTCACACAGACCATCAACGAGTTCGTCCGCACGAGTCAAATCATGTGAGTAAGTGATGTCGAGCCGCACACTTTTGACTCCCAGTTCCTTGATGAGTTCGAGAACTTTGGTACAGGCTGCGGAGTCATCAGGAACCGCAACTCCAACCCCCATAGCCTTATTTGATATCCGACGAGGAGCAGTCTCGGAAGACTCAGCTGACAAGTCGTATTGTAATGGACGCATCCCCTTCGCTGCTTCTTTGAGAAATTCAATATCGATTTCCTTAGGAGAAGGAAGGTTAACAAGCCGATATTTGATGCCACCGGAAGATCCTTCCTTTTGTGATGACTGTGGATCCTGCTTTGCTGGCATGAGAAATGAGAGAGTTGGGTGCGCATCGATTATGATCAAACCCTATGGCACTCAAGTTGATTTCGCAGTTCTCCATGAGTTTGGCAAGCCCATTTGGGTGTGATTTCATCCACCAACCCTTTAAAAGACTTGTTCCTAGAACCCGCTGCGCCTGTCCCGAGGCTCAGCTCGGGACAGGCGGGCTGCACCAGGTGTTCGAGGCTCCACACTCAGCTCTAACCGACGACCGCTACTTCGTGAGGGTAGTTTTCGACCTAGTCCCGTAAGAAAAAGAACGTTATCCCTCCGACTGATTCATCTTGTATCTTCAATCTTCCATCTCCACTCTCCCTCTATGCAGCAGTATCTCGATCTCCTCACCGATGTGCTCGAAAATGGCGAGTCCCGCACCGACCGCACTGGCACCGGCACCATCTCGGTTTTTGGTCGCCAAGCCCGTTACGATCTCCGCGAAGGATTCCCCTGCCTCACCACCAAAAAGCTCCACCTGCGCTCGATCATCCACGAGCTACTCTGGTTCCTCAAAGGCGATACCAACATCGCCTACCTCAAGGAAAATGGCGTGCGCATCTGGGACGAGTGGGCCGATGAAAATGGAGAACTCGGCCCCGTTTACGGCCAGCAGTGGAGAAAGTGGGAAGGCGACGACGGCGAGGTCATCGATCAGATCGAACGACTCATCGACGGACTCAAAAACAACCCACACTCACGCCGCCACCTGGTCTCCGCTTGGAGCGTTGGCAAGGTTGACAAAATGGCACTGCCCCCCTGCCACATGCTGTTCCAGTTCTACGTGCATGACATCGATTCAGAAAAACCCGGCCTCTCCTGCCAGCTCTACCAGCGCAGTGCTGACCTCTTCCTCGGCGTTCCCTTCAACATCGCCTCCTACGCCCTGCTCACCATGATGGTCGCCCAGGTCTGCGGCTACGAACCCCGCGACTTTGTCCACACCTTCGGTGACCTCCACCTCTACAGCAACCACATTGAACAAGCGAAACTCCAACTCACCCGCACACCCAAAAAACTCCCCACCATGTGGATCAACCCGGAAGTCACCGATATCCTAAGCTTCACCGGAGACGACTTCGAACTCCGCGACTACAACCCCGATCCACATATCAAAGGCAAAGTAAGCGTATAACCATGAAACAAAAACTCAAACTCATCGCCATGGTCGCCATGACATCCGAAAGGATCATCGGCAAGGACGGCGGGCTGCCCTGGCATCTCCCAGAGGATCTGAAAACTTTCAAGAAATACACGTCCGGACATCCAATCGTCATGGGACGGAAAACCTGGGACTCCATTGGCAGGGCACTGCCTAACCGACAGAACATCGTGCTCACGCGCGACGAATCATGGGCGGCAGAAGGTGCCGAGGTCATTCACTCGCCCTCCGATTTGAGGGAAATCCAACTGATCAAGCCCGAAGTCTACATCATCGGCGGCGCACAGGTTTACGAGCTCTTCATGGATCAACTTGATGAGATTCTCGTCTCCTATGTTTACCAGAACTATTCGGGAGACACACAATTCCCCAAGTTCGAATCAAAATTCCCAAACGTCGCAGTCGTGGAGAAATTCGAAACCTTCGAGCTCAGGCGCTACTCAATCTGACAGCTCAAAACTGACAGCTTTTTTGACAAAACCTGTCAGCTTGCCATGTATTCAACATAATGCTAACCAGTCGAAAAAACACGGTTACATCTCTCCTGCTAGCAACAGTGACAACATGGTGCGGCTTGCATGCCGACGACACCATTGACTTCGGCAGAGACATCCAGCCCATTCTCTCCGACAGGTGTTACGCCTGCCACGGACAGGATGCGGAAACACGTGAAGGTGGTCTGCGGCTGGACAAGCGTGACGCTGCGCTAACAGGCGGCGATAGCGGAGCGGCATTTGTTCCGGGAAACTCCAAGGCTAGTGAACTGGTGCAGCGTATCCTTAGCGAGGATCCGGATGAGCTCATGCCCCCGCCAAAAAACAAAAAAGCACTCACAGAAAAAGAGAAAAAGCTCCTTATCCGCTGGATCGATGAAGGCGCCGAATACAGTAATCACTGGAGCTTCGAGCCAATCAAAAAAATAGCCCCCCCGAAGACATTTGACAAAAATTGGCCACTCACACCAATAGATCACTTTGTCCTAAACCGACTGGAAAAGGAAAACATCCAACCCTCAAAGGAAGCCGAGCGCATCACATACATTCGCCGAGTCACTCAGGACCTAACTGGTCTCACGCCGACCCCCGAAGAAGTGGATAAATTCGTCAGCGACTCCTCACCCAATGCCCACGAGAATCTCGTCAACCGCCTGCTTACCAGCGTCGACTACGCCGAGCGCATGACCGCCATCTGGCTGGATAACGCACGCTATGCAGACAGCAATAGCTACCAGTTCGACAACGCCCGCACCATGTGGCCGTGGCGTGATTGGGTGATCGGTGCATTTCGCCAAAACATGCCCTACAATCAGTTCGTCACCGAGCAGCTTGCAGGTGATTTGTTAATAAATCCAACTCATCAGCAACTCATCGCCACAGGCTTCAACCGCAACCACGGCTACTCGATCGAAGGTGGTATCATCGACGAGGAATACCGCGTCACTTATGCCAACGACAAGACAACGACGGCGGGCACTCTCTTCCTCGGTCTGACCATGGATTGTTGCCGCTGCCACGACCACAAATATGATCCTATTTCGATCGGCGACTACTATTCCTTTTACGCCTTCTTCAACACCAGTGCCGAGGTGGGAGCACCGGGAGAAAACGGGCGCAAACAGAAAACCGCAGCACCCTATATCAGCACTAAACCAGGAGATAAATCAGCTCCCCTAGTGATGATCATGAAGGAAAAACAACGAGAAACTTTTATCCTAAAACAAGGTCAGTTCGATCAACCAGGAGACAAAGTCACCGCTCGCACACCGGATGTTTTACCCAAATTCGAAGGCTATGAGCAAAATAGACTCGGCCTCGCCAAGTGGCTCACCGCTCCAGAAAACCCGCTATTTGCACGCGTCACCGTCAACCGCGTCTGGCAACAATTTTTCGGCGTCGGGATCGTCAAGACACCAGACAACTTCGGCCTGCAAGGCGCACTCCCAAGCCACCCGCAACTACTCGACTGGCTGGCAACTGACTTCCGTGAGAACAACTGGGATATGCAACACCTGATTCGCCAAATCGTGCTCTCCGCAACGTACCGACAACACTCACGTCATCGCCCGAAACTCGACGACCCAGACAACCGACTACTGGCACGCGGCCCGTCGTTCCGACTACCCGCAGAAACCATCCGTGATCAGGCACTCGGCATCAGTGGTCTACTCACCCGAAAAGTCGGCGGCCCTAGCGTAAGGCCCTACCAACCCGCCGGCATCTGGGAGGATCTAAACGCACCAAAAAGCCACGCAGAAATTTACAAACAAGACAGTGGCCCCGACCTCTACCGAAAAAGCATGTACACCTATTGGCGCCGCGCCGCCATGCACCCCGGCATGGCTGTCTTTGACGCACCTAATAGAGATATATGCAGCGTTGAACGCCCAACCACCAACACCCCGCTCCAAGCGCTCGCCACCTTGCACGACCCCACCTACATCGAAGCCGCACGGAAACTCGCAGAACGTATCTTGAAGCAGCGGCCTGATGCCCCAGTAACACGCTCATTCCAACTTGTCCTAACCCGTAACCCCAACGACAAGGAGCTTACCGCCCTCAATAACCTCCACCGCGATCGCCTAGCACACTATCAGATAAATCCAACCAACGCAGACAAGCTCCTCACAATCGGCAGTTCC
>JABHEX010000021.1 GCA_018676385.1 Akkermansiaceae bacterium | reverse complement strand
TGAGACACGTTTTGCTCATCCACTGCGGCAACTGGCAGGACCATCAG
This sequence comes from Akkermansiaceae bacterium, assembly GCA_018676385.1. Lineage (GTDB taxonomy): Bacteria > Verrucomicrobiota > Verrucomicrobiia > Verrucomicrobiales > Akkermansiaceae > Oceaniferula. The sequence continues at coordinate 21,414 of JABHEX010000021.1, read as the reverse complement.
GGTGTCCAGCTTCGCCACACGGCGCAGGACAATGTCCACAGGAATGGAGACATCGGGAGATTTCCAGTAGTCGGATAGATAACCGAGAGTCGGAACCGCCGGGGTCACTCGCGCCGGAGCCAGAGAGGCGAGTTCGTCATCGATTTCCCGCATTTCTATCAGAATCGGCGCCGCCGGATCACTGAAAAGATCCTCCATCACTAATAAGGCCACCACGCAAAGCAGAGATGACAGCCAGACGAGAACATGCATTTGCGAAGTCTATGGGATACTTGCTCTACCGCAATCACAATCCGAATAAGGGACTATAGCCGTTTGGGTATATTGTAATATAATAGCCTACGCGTATTATCCTGATCATTGTATCTACATTGCCATCATTTGCCTGATGGGGAGCTGAAGCGCCTCACTTGAATTTAACTTATGCACCGGGAAGATACGAATCGCGAATCTCTACAGCTAAGACACTCGGGAACTAAATAAGCTCATGCTCAATGGTTAGAATGCACATCACGAAAGTAAGCTCGGCAAAATCTGCTCGCGGGTTTGCCTTGATCGCTACGATCTCCGTGATGGTCTTGCTGGTCATGGTGGCCATGGCCATGTTGAGCTTGAGCACGCTCGAGCTGCGCTCCAGCCAGAATAACAGGGCGATGGCTGAAGCCCAGGCGAATGCGCGATTAGCGCTGCTCATGGCCATTGGCGAGCTGCAGAAGCAGATGGGGCCCGATTCCAGGATTTCCGCGCCCCATGATGTGGGTAGCCCGTCCGGAGGACATCCGCACTGGGTCGCTGTCTATGACGCTTGGAAACTCGATCAAGATGCCCAGACTCCAGTCAACCCCGCATCCCGAAATCCGGAATTCCGTGGCTGGCTTGTGTCCGGCTCGAGTGGAAGCACGGCAGAGATGGCGCTGATGCTGGGCCCAGGAAGTCTGGGAGACGATTCCGTGGCAGCCGATCAGGTCAAGGTTCCGACGCAGGATGTCAGCGCAGGCACAAGGCGCGGACGAGTTGCCTGGTGGGTTTCCGACGAGTCGGCGAAGGCAAAAATCAACGCCGGCCCAGAATCCACTTCCGGCTCCGTGTCCGAGCTTGCGGATTTGATGCTCCATGCACAATCCCCGCCAAACGTGGGGCACAAGGCATTCCCGCAGCTTGCCGATTTTGATTGGCAGGACGGGCAACGAGGCAGCACGGTTTCCACCTCCCAGATCAACCTCGCCGCCAGCCTTGGTTACGCTGGTCTTGGTGAGTCCATCCATGACCTGACCGTGCATTCTGCGGGTGTGCTCACCGATGTCAGTGCCGGCCGACTCAAGCGGGATCTCAGTAACCTACTGGTGCGTGAGATAAAGGAAATGGAGCACAAACCTCTTTACCTTGCGGACGGCCGAATCAACCGCTTCGCAATCACCGGGGACGGGGCGGTGACGAATGCACCAGGCCTGCCACAGAATGGCAATGGAGGGAATCGATGGGGCATCAACATCGAGGAGCTGTCGCTCTACCATAACATCCACCGGGAAATCGACTGGTCGGAGGAGACACCCATGCTGGTTACCAAGGGCGACCTAGACTCATCCTCTCAGGACCGCTTCTACATGTATGGCAAACCTGCGGTCGAAGCGATGCAGTTCATTCTTTCCCTCGTGGCCGTGCCTGATGGTCAAAATACCGATGGTGATAAGCTCTACAAGATGCAGATGATGCTTGACGGCATGATCGCCCTCTCCAATCCCAACGACGTTCGACTCCGCTTCCCCCCCGGACTTGTGAAATCCGTGATACTCCTCAGCTTCCCCTACGACATGAAATTAAAAATCGTTAAGGCCAATGGAACACTCCTCAACACTAACAAGACATGGCCCCAAGCGCGGCGAGTCTTCAATGGATACATCGAGGGAGGCTTCGGAGGACTGCCGGCAGACGGGTTCGACCTCGATCCCGGAGAAGCCGCCGCCTTCGGCTCGACTAACGCAAACGGATACAACCTGAACCTGCGCCGTGGATTCGTTCCGAGCGGTGGTGTGAGGATGACAAGCTGGAACCTCAAGGCCGGGGGACTAAAAGAGACAGCCATGGTGGACTTCGAACTGCTTAAAGTGATCACCGCGAGAAATGGCAGCAACAGTAACGTCTACTTCCAAGGGTGGCATGGTCCGGGAACCCCTGAGAAGAGAATCTTCGAAGGCTCGGTGATATCTCAAGGGCCGAACCCCGATGGCGAAATACTCACCCAGTTCCTCCCGGAGAAGATCCTTCCTCCCCAGATCCTACCGGTGAAGGACTTCATCAGCAGCCCACAGCCCGTAATGCTATTCAGTATCGTGAAAAATGTTGAACGCAGCTCCAGCGAGGACAACACGGATGCCTTGCCCTCCCGCCCATTGCTGCTCGACGAAGCAGCAAGGACAGGTCGCACGATTCTCCGTTACGGAAACGTATCTCGTGATCTTCATTCCGCTCAGCAGATCTACACGGCGGCGCCGATGAACTATGAGTTTAGCACCATCGCCGCCGGTGCCGGTGGGCGCCTCGTTTATCATGGTGGTGGGCGCCAGCCGGGCGTGGGTGGCAACACCCGTGTCATCAAGCGCAGGATCTCGCTGGCGCCCCCACTGTCGCTGGCTTGCTTCGAACATGCCATCGCCTGCGGCTTTAGTCGCCACTTCGGTTCCGAACCCAGAGATCCTGCGACATGGATTGGCCCCAATAGCGATCCGAGCACCGGCGCTCTTGTCGGAAGTGTGGGCGGCGCGCCGATGCTCGCCAAGGCGATCGGGAACTCATGGGCAAATCCATTTATTGGATCTAACAGTATTTTTCAGTCTAATTACACCGATCCCTCATGGCTGGCCAACGCCGCGCTCTGGGATGCCTGGTTCCTCTCGGGCACCGTTGATACCTCCGGCTTGCCATCTTCGTCGTGGATGACCGACCGCAGGACCGCACGCGAGCAGTTCACGGATTTCGCCGAAGGTGGGAAACGACTCAGGAACAAGCGTTTTCTCTTTTACCCATACACCTCCCCGCAGCAGGCGATATCCGAATTATTCGACGGCGCTGCCTTCAAGCCATCAGCGATCAACCAGCTGCCGAATTACCTGCTCGTGGATGGTGCTTTCAACGTCAACACCACCTCGGTTCCCGCATGGCGGGCCTTCCTCTCCAGCGTCCGTGATCATGAACTCATCACCGCAGGAGGAGCGAAAAAGAAATTCAATCACCCCTTCGGCACTCTAGGCTATGCCGAAAATACCGCTACCAGTGGCGCAGCGGGGGATTGGGCTGGGCTCCGGGATTTGACGGATGCCGAGATCAAAAACCTAGCCGACGCCATCGTCAACGAAGTCAAGGGACGCGGGCCATTTCTCAATCTTGCTGATTTTGTCAACCGTCGCCCGGACGCAGATAACTCCCAACACCGAGCGCTCGGAGCCCTGCAAGCGGCCATCGATAGCTCGGGACTGAACGATCGCTTTGCCAGTGGTGATCGTACTGTGGAACCCGACGACTTCCAGCAGTTCAACGGAGCAGATACCCTGAACGATGAATTCGTTCCCGCACGCGCCACCGGTGCCGCCGGCTACCTTAGTCAAGCAGCTTTACTCACCGCGATGGGCTCCCAGATCACCGTCCGTGGGGACACCTTCCTCATCCGTGCCTACGGCGATCACCGAGACGCATCTGGCGACGTGGTGGCGAGGGTATGGTGCGAGGCAGTGGTGCAGCGGGTCCCTGAATACCTGGATCCCACGGACAAACCCGAAGCCCAGGACGGCTGGCCTAACGACTCTGATAAACTTACGGTGGCAAACGCGACATTTGGCAGGAAATTCGAGATACGCTCATTCCGCTGGCTCAGTCCCGAAGAAGTCTGAACATGAATGAAATCTCATTGAGCTGTTCCGGCATGCAAAGGAATTCGCGAACCCATGGCCTTCTCTCCATCTGGTGCCTACCCCTGTTGCTATTCATCCTCGCAACGAGCCTTTCCCTTGCACAGGAAAAAGAAAAACCCGCAGCCAAGCAGAAGCAAACGGGGACGATGGTTCGGGTGCTTTGCGTTCAGAGCCTGACTGAAGACGATCAGGAAGTCATCCTGGCAACAAAAACCAAGGACGGCAAATGGAAGGAGCATGGCAAGGTCAAGCTCCGTTCCCCATTCATCAGCCAGTGGATCCAAATCCCGATAGGCAAAACCCATTTGTTGAGAAAGCAGGGCAAGGAGATGGTCTCCTTGGGCTCCTTCAAGTCCGGAAAAAAACTCCATCGCGCTATCCTTGTGCTGATGCCGGACACCTCAAAGAAAACCTATCGAATCAATGTGATCAATCCGGAGGAACTTAAATTCCAAAAAGGCAAGGCTCTGATTCTCAACTACAGCAAGATCCTCGCAGTGGTTAAGCTGGGAGGAAAACAAAAGGTGGTGAAACCGGGGCAGATGCGGGTGGTGAACATCGCAGCCAACAAGGACAACATGTACCGGTTGCTTGTTAGTTATGTGAACAAGGACAAGAAGGCCGTGGCTTGTTATGATCGGTTTGTCTCATCGAACCCCAAAACCCGGAAATTTCTACTGCTTTTCCCGGATATCCATGCCGGGCTCAGGGTTTTCAGCCTGTCTGAATTCGGCCCATTCGAATGATCGCAGACACGAATTTGGCAATAGGCATGACTATATCCAATTGGGTATATTGCAAGAATTCATCATTTCACCCAGCATGCTTAACAAGCTCACGGACTAGCTCTCTCGCGACTCGTGAATCACCTCGCAACTATACTAACTATACCAACTATACCAACTATAACTATGAAACAAACAACAAACACAAGACATATCCTTCCGCTCATCGCTTTGGCTGCGCTCGCCTTTGCTGCCAATCCAGCTCAAGCCGCCATCTCGGTGATCAACCAAGGCTTCGGTGTCAAGGTGGATACGGGCACTCCCGCAGTGCCTCTTGAGACCACCCCTCACACGGTCTCCTTTAATGCCGGTGCTGCCGACAAACTGATCGTCACACTCAACGCCGAAACGGATGGCGGTACGGCCTCAATCACGTTCGATGGCGATGCCCTCACCCTGGTTGCAGGCACTCCTGGAAATAGAAACAAAGGGATCTACTACCTAGATAACCCGTTCACGGGTGGTGCTGCTGATCTCACCATCGATATGACTTCGTTTGGCGTAGTCAATGGAATCGGCTTCGGGATCGTATCGATCGCCGGCTCACTAGACGGTGTGGAGTCGGGGAATACCGCTGGTGGGCTTTCGGTGGATCTCACGACCACGATGGCCAATAGTTTCGTGGTAACGACCTATTCGTCAAATTCTGGCAATACTCTTACCGTGCCCGCAGGACACACTCAACTCTACACCAGTGACAATATTGGATCTGCAGATGGTGCTGCCGCCTACTTGAATGGCGTTGCTGCCGGATTACAGACGATCACTTATGGGCAGGGTTCGCCGTCCAGCAACCAAACATCAGGTGCGGTCTTCGCCCCCGCCCCCGTCCCCGAGCCATCTTCCGCAGCCCTGATCGGACTCGGCGGACTTGCTCTCATCCTCCGTCGCCGCAAGTAACCCGGCCCCGGAGAACCAACCGTTCTTCCAATCCCATCCCCCATCGCCGGGGGATGGGGTTTGTTTTTATAAAACAGTCAGTATCCTAGCTTTGCATGGCTACGGGCAATTCCGAAGACTATTCCTATTCATCAAGCGTTATGCGAATCCCAACCGTCAGAATGCTCCTCTCGGCCCTAATCCTTGGCCTCGGCTCACTCGCCACCCATGCGACGGCGGCTGAACCGAAGCCCAATCCCGCTGCGGACAAGGCTGCGTTCGAAAAGGCAGCGGCGGACGCTGCGTGGGCGGAAGTTTTTTCCGATTCCTGCACTGCGGATTGGAAGGAGAAGTGGTTTCTCGACGGCGAAGTCGGCACCGTGACGAACAGCCCGCAGGGCATGTCGCTGGTGGCCGGTCCGGAATTTAAAAACGATGCCCATCACATGGTGCTGTGGACGAAGCGCAGCTTCGAGGGCGACCTGAAGATTGAGTATGAATACACGCGGCTCGATCAAGCACCTAACTGTGTCACCATCCTCTACATCCAGGCGACAGGGAGCGGCAAGGGACCTTACGTGAAAGACATCACGAAGTGGAACGAGTTGCGTAAGACCCCAGCGATGAAGACGTATTACAACCACATGCATACCTATCACATCAGCTATGCGGCTCACCCCGGCACTGAGAAGGCATACATCCGAGGTCGCCGCTACATGCCGGAGAGCCAGGGGTTGAAGGGCACGGAACTGAAGCCGGATTATTCCACACCCGAGCTGTTCGCCACCGGAGTGAAGCACCACATCACGGTGATTAAGAAAGACCGCGATCTCTACATGCGGATCAAGAATCCCGACCAGGTCGTCTATTGCCACCTAACCAACCGGGACTTGCCCGTGATCACCGAGGGGCGCATCGGGCTACGTCACATGTGCACGCGCTCGGCGCGCTATGCGAATTTCAAAGTGTGCCGGCCGGCGCCGGGAGGCAAAACAGAAGAGCATGATAAGGTAAAAAATCAAAAGCAGTGATATGAGAATCATTTTAACCATCGCATTATTATTAACGAACCTGGCTGTCTGTGAGGCTGAGGAGAAGGCTGTGACAGTCGGCCTCATAGGCGACTCCACCGTCGCGGTGCAATCCGGGTGGGGGCCGGCCTTTGCGAAGCGCTTTGATCGTCGCGCAAAGATAGTCAACTACGCGAAGAATGGAGCGACCCTTCAGGCTTTGTCAAAGAAGCTGGATGAGTTGGTTCAACTCAAACCCGATTACGTGCTGATACAGTTCGGCCATAATGATCAGAAGAGGTATGACACGGCGGTCTACAGCAATCACCTGAGGTCGTACGTGGAACGCATTAGGAAATCGGGAGGCAGGCCGATTATTGTCAGCTCAGTAACACGTCGCAGCTTCGACAAGAACGGGAAGATCGTATCCAACTTGGTCAAAAACGAAAAGTACAGCTACAAGGGGACGCTGACCGACTACGCCAATGCCGCCAAAGCGGTGGCGCAAGAATTGAAGCTGCCATTCATCGACCTGCATGCGGCCAGTATTGCGCATCATAACAAGATCGGTCGCGAGGAGAGCATGACCTATAACTTTAAAGAAGGCGACAACACGCACTTCAACAAAAGAGGGGCAGGAGCAATAACGGATCTGATAATCGAGGAACTTAAAACCGAAGTTCCGGAACTTGCCGTCTATTTTAAAAAGCGTGAGCCTGCCGAGTCGACGGAGTCAAAGTTCGATCTTATCCGCAAAGCTCACAGCGTGAATGCTGGGAAATTCTTTGAGAATGTCGTACGGAAAAAGAATATCATTCCGTTACACGGGGCTTTTGCCCGTCTTTGGCTGAATCGCGAATTACCGGAAGCGAACCGTCTCCTGCAGCAGGCGGAACAAGCGATCATCGCACATGAAAAAGGCGAAGGTGAAATGACTATTGAGATCGCTTCCTCCGAGCATGTGAAATGGCAGATGCGCACATGGAACCGGATCTATCAGCTGTTCCATGACAAGAGTCGTTTTTATCCCAGACGTCTTGATGATAAGACGCAGGCCATGATCGAGCATATGTTCTGGCTCTATGTCAGTAAAATGAGCCGTTTCGAACGGGCCAGTCTCGATCACATATGGAGTATTCATGGTTCCGAGAACCACGAGATCATGCACTACAGCAACGCACTGCTCGCCTTGCAGGCACTGAAAAGCAGTCCTAAGTACAAGAATCGTAAATTGCCTGACGGCCGGAGTGTAGAAAGCCACTATGAGGCCTGGAATACCTACTATAAGGAATATTGCGTATCCCGTGCCAAGCATGGCCTTCTAGTCGAAGTATTCTCTGCATATGGTCCGAGCTACACCCTTCCCGAAATCATGAACATGCGGGATCTATCAGAGGATGAAGTTCTTCGTGAACGGATGGATAAACTTCTCCATCTGGTCTGGGCGGACTGGGCGGTTGGCCAGGTGCGCGGCGTTCGTGGTGGAGGCCGAACAAGAATTTATCAGGATGACCCGAACAACAAAGGGAGATCTACCGGATGGGGTTCGAGTGACCGCTGGCGAATTATGGGCCAATCATTGATGGGGGCGCACGAATGGTGGGGGCCTCGGCAAGTACCCAACCATACCATCCAAGGTATGACGTTTGTCATGGCTACAACCCGATACCGCTTACCCGACGTGATCATGAATATCGCTCAAGATGTTGAGGGGCGAGGTGAGTATACCTATGTCGCCCGCAGAATTTCCAAGCAGCAGGAAATGCCGGCCAAAGATATACCGGTAACATCTTCCGGGTGGTTTGCATTCGACCCGGATGATCCTCGCATGATCGGATACGACTACTGCACCCCGGATTATGTCATGGGATCACTCTTGATCGATCCAACACTACCGCGTGTGGAATCCTGGGTGGGTTCCGATTTAGAGGAAGGATATCCGGCACTGACATCGCAGAACCGGTACCATGCAATCGTCTTTTCCAGCAATATCAATGCTCGTGTGGTTCCCCAATGTGAAGGGTTGGGGAATCGCAAAACCTATGGCGAGCAACAGGCGGTGCAGCACGACAATGTCCTGCTGGTCCAGCGTCACTCCAAGGCCAAGCAAACCGGGGACATGCGTATCCTCTTCGGCCTCAAGGGCATGAAGGAACGCCTCATCGAGCGCGACGGCTGGCTGATCCTCAAGGAGGGCAAGGCATGGCTTGGTATCAAGGGCTTCTCCCGCACCAAGCCCAACCAATCCTGCGGCTACAAGTGGGACAACGAGGTCTTCCTGCGCATGGCCGACGGCAAGGCACCGGTTGCCCTCATCGCCGGCCGCAGCGCTGATTTCGCCGATATCGAAGCGTTCGTTAGCTACCTCGGAACCTTTTCCGGAACTCCGAAGGAAGGGTGGTTCAATTTCTCGGGTGGGAAGAAGGAGAAGCTATCACTTTCTTTGCACCTCACTTCCGCCGCACTACCCAAGATCAACGGCAAAGCCATCGATCTGCGTCCCAAGATGCTCTTCGACAGCCCGTTCATGACCTCCGAGCACGGCAGTGGGATTGTGACGATCCGCAAAGGTGGACGCGAACTGATGATAGACCTCACCGAATAAAGTAACCACCACCGATGAAGCCTAAATCCCATCGACAGGCTATCCAAAATTTGACAGTATTATATTTATGAACATCGGTCCTAATCCCAATCACGATCCACTGAACCTGTCTCGACGCTCATTTATCAAAACCACAGGCCTCACCGTGGGTGCCATCGGAGCAGGCGGAATCATTCCCAGCCTAGCCGCTGAAAAAGCCAAGCCAACATCCGACACTCTCGTTAAAAACCTCTACGACAGCTTAAACGAACAGCAGCGTAAGAGCATCTGTTTTGACTACGATAATAAACTGCGTCTTGAGGTGGATAACAACTGGAACATAACCAAAACAAGGGTAAAAGATTTCACCAAGGATCAGCAGGCTATGATCAAGGATATTTTTATGGGTCTGCACAGTGAGGAGTATGCGCAAAAAGTTTACAATCAGGTCGCCTCTGATAGTGGCAAGCGTGGCTTCGACGGCGGCTCGTCCATTGCCATTTTTGGTAAGCCGGGCACGGGAAAATTTGAATTTGTTCTTACTGGCCGTCACTGCACGCGCCGCTGCGACGGTGACTCGATGAAAGGCGCTGCCTTCGGGGGGCCGATCTTTTACGGTCACGCTGCGGGAAGTTTCCGCGAAGGGCCCAAGCACGAAGGCAACGCTTACTGGTATCAGGCGATGAAAGCCAACGAGGTCTATCAGATGCTTGACGGTAAACAGCGTGAGGTCGCGTTACTGAACAAGAGCCGCGGTGAGCACGGACTCAAAACCGTCGAGCTGACTGGCAAGAAGGAGGGTCTCGCAGGTATCCGTGCTGCTGACCTGACACACGATCAAAAAAATCATCTACGCAAGGTGCTTGCTGATGTGCTCGCCCCGTTCCGAAAAGCCGACGTTCAGGAAGCGATGAAACACGTCGAGGCCGGCGGAATCGACAACCTACACCTCTCGTTCTACAAAGGCGAAGACATCGGTAACGATGAAGTTTGGGACGTCTGGCAAATCGAAGGCCCTAACATGGTCTCCTATTTCCGTGGTAAGCCGCATGTGCACGCTTGGCTACACATCCGCGAGCCGGAAAAAGCAAAATAAGCTAAGATTGTATAGGTGTGTTAGGGTTGCATATCCCCATGCAATCTATGGTAATGCGGCCACCTAACCAAACCGCCAACAACTCTGCCGTTTACGCTGACTCCAATGGTCGCGTGGGGATGCGCAACTCTGCCGCATTTAATGCTGAAGTGACTACGGCTTAAATTGTAGGGCCGACAGTGGCACGCTGTGGCTGTGGAATCGCTTGCCTTCGCTATTGCGTAGCTCGAGCGTGAGCTTGGGGTTTGCTCCCCATTCGATTTGGATGCCACCAAAGTTTTTATCAAGCAGGGGTGGACCGACTGGTTTGAAATCGGCATTTTTCGTTAAGAATTTTCCGGAATGTGGGTGTGCGATATCCATGCCGCTGGCAGTCACGTCGTAGAAAGGGTAGGCGGTTTTTGTTGTACAAAAAATTTCGGCAACATGCATGTCGCCACTAATAAAGACTACGCCATTTATTTTGTGACGCGTGATGAGTTCGAAAAGCCTCGTCCGTTCTTCGGGGTGTCGCCCCCACATCTCCCAGCCGTTGTGCATCGTATTGATTTTGACCACCTGAACACCTGAGCAAATCACGCGCACTTTCGCTGGGCGCATGAGAATTTTTTCCAACCACGCCCATTGCTCGGCCCCCAGGTAGCTATCTTTCTCGGTGGTGTTTTGTTTATCGAGATTCCATCGACCATCTAACAAAATAATCTGCACTCTTTTATCGGCAGGGCCGTATTCATGGGCGCGATAAATCCCATCCCTTTTCCATATAGGCGAGCTGCCCGGGATTTGCCAAAACTTGGCAAAGGCTTTTTTGGCTTCGGACTTCAGTGGATATGATCGATCCCGGTTATTGTTGCCGTAGTCGTGATCGTCCCAGATGGCAAGATTGGGGCATGTGCTCTGGAGCTTTTTGAAATAAGGGTTGTTGCCCAGTTTGGTGTAGAGCTTATCGAAGCGCTCAGTGCGGTCGTTAGTATCTACGTAGATATTGTCGCCGAGCCAGACGAATAGATCAGGTTGAAGTTTTGCCACCTGATCCATGATGACGCCCCCGCTTGGATTTTTTAGGCAGGATCCAAAGGTAATATGATCGAGTGTGTGGTCTTGATGCACCTCAACTAGCTCCCCAGCGTTACCAATCACGATAGAAAATGCAGTCATAAGACTGACTAACATAGAAATTTTCATGTGGAAGTGGGATACCAAGGCAAACGATTCTTAACAAGATACTTTGAAAAAATACTGTCGACGCAACGTATAAGCTGGGGGAAAGCCAGTATATTTCCTGTTTTAGGTGATTCATACAGCTGCATTGTCTGTAAAAAGGCCAAATCATCCCAACTTCATGAAAATACCATTCATCATCTTTTTGCTCATCCTGTCGGTGACTGCATCTGTAGTTGCAGATCCGCGGGCGCATGCACGTGAGGTGGACCAGATAATGGCAACGGAACTGAAAAAACTCGGTCAAGAGGCGCGCCCCCAGATCGATGACTATACCTTTTGCCGCCGACTTTACCTCGATGCTATTGGGCGCATTCCAACGCTTGATGAGCTGGATCAATTTATCGCCGACAAGCGGGCGGATAAACGCGCTCGGTTGATTGATAACCTATTAAACTCCAAAGGCTACAACAGCCACTGGTATAATTACTGGGCGGATCTGCTGCGGGTAAAATACGTTGGCGACAAATTGCATCATCCAGGGAATTACGCGGAGTGGGTCAAGGAATCGGTGCGCACGAATAAACCCTACAACAAGATTGCGTATGAACTGATCAATGCCAATGGTAAGCTCTACAAGCCAGGCAATGGTGCGACGGGATTTTACGCGCGCGAGCCAATGGCGCTCGATCACCTAGCGAACTCGGTGAAGACTTTCCTGGGTATGAGTATTGAGTGCGCGCAGTGCCACGACCATCCGTTTGACGACTGGACACAACTCGATTTTTACAAGCTGGCGGCATTCACCTCCAAGACCTATCTACGGGTGGATCCGTTACCCGCTGACGAGAAGGAAAAATTTGCCAAAGACCGGAAAATCCTGAAAAATAAGAGTTTCGATGAATGGATTGTCTACCGTGAGTCACTGCGGGTGAAGCACGCCTCGATCTATGGCAATGGGACCGGCTACTCCCGATTGCCTCATGACTACGAGTACAATGACGGCGAACCACATGAGGTGATGGAGGCCGACGTGCTTTTCGGCAGTATGCCGGTGATCCATTACAAGATGCCGAAGGATAAGGTTGAGAAGCTTAATAAAAAGCAGTTCGGTCCGCAGATTAATTCTCGCAAATCTCTAGCTAACTGGATGACGTCTCGGGAAAACCCCATGTTTACCAAAGCGACGGTGAACCGCCTGTGGTATCGAATCATGGGCACGGAATTGGTTGGTCCGATTGGTGGGTTGGACTTGGAATCGACGGGTGATCATCCGGCGCTGACGGAGAAACTGGTTGAAATCATGAAGGTGACCGACTACGACATCAAAGCGTTTTTGACCGTGCTGTTCAACAGCCAGGCCTACCAGAGCAAGGCACTGGCATTGAAGGCAACGCCACCAGCTTATGTGTTAGATGGGCCAATTGTGCGTCGACTGCCTGCTGAGGTGATTGTCGATTCAATCCTCAGTTTGCGTACCAAGGATCCGGACGCATCGGTTGCGACAAAATTCCGCTGGGACGGCTTCACCCACTTCTATGATAAGTCACGGAATATGACGGTGAAGAATTTCGTTGATTATTCGATTGCTAGTCCAGGTCGGGCAAAGTTTCAGATGCGAGAGGAAAAGGAAGCGAAAGAGCGCAATCGTGATTTAGGTCCGAAATCCCTGTGGCGGGCATCCACCTACACCCATAATGACGGTCAGCATCTGGCCTCAATTCTGATGGGGCAATCAACTCGTGACTTGATTGATAGCGCCAACACCCAGCCAGACATCCCACAGATATTGTATCTCATGAATGGGCATCTTGAAGGGCACGTCATCCGTGACCCGAAAGCCTATCTAAATCAAAAAATCCGCCATGAAAAAGATCGCGCCAAACGTATGGAAATGATCTGGAAGGCGGTTCTCGGTCGATTGCCAAAACCCTCAGAGCGTGCACTCTTCAAGCACAAGCAGGCGGACGTCATGTGGGCGCTTCTCAACTCCAACGAATTCAAATTTGTCAGATAAAACCATGAACCGCAGGGAATTTATTTACAGTGTCGGTATGAGCGGAATGTCTATTCCGTTTCTCAATGCAGCACCCTCAGCAGCACTGGCCCCCGGGAGCAAAGCGAAGTCGGTCATTAATATCTTTTTGAGTGGTGGCCTGAGCCAGTATGATAGCTTCAACGTGGAAGTGGATAAGGATGTGCTGGGGAAATCGGCGATTCTCAAAAGCAATGTCGATGGGATCCGCGTGAGCAACTACTTCCCGACGCTGGCAAAACAGATGGACAAGCTGCTGGTAATCAACGCAATGCAAACCAATCAGGGTGCTCACCCGGCAGGGATCTACAAGATGCTGACGAGTTACAACCCACGATCGTCTGTGACGCACCCTGAGCTTGGTGCTTGGATCAACAAGGCTCTAACACGCGAGCAGGATAGTTTGCCGAATTTTGTCAGTATCGGAAATGGACGCTCCGGCACAGCAGGATTTCTATCGGGGCAATGGGCCGCGCTGCCAGTTAGAAAACCGAATGCTGGTATCGATTTTGCAAATAGACATAAGGCGGTCAGTGCAGAGACACTGGATCAACGACTGGATATATTAGCGTCCTTGAACAAGGACTTCGATAAAGATCACGGCACCAAAGATACGCAATCCTATCAGGACAGCTACAAAGGCTCGCTGAAATTTATGAACTCAAAGGACATCGATGCCTTCGAGCTAAAAAAGGAAAGCGAGAAAATCGTCAAACTCTACGACGGCCAGGAATTTAGCCGGAGCTGCCTTCTGGCAGGACGCTTGGTCGAACGCGGTGTGCGATACGTCAAGGTCAACCTCGGCGGTTGGGATTATCATGATGCGCTTTATGATAAGTTTCCACAGAACGCGAGCCGACTCGACAAAGGCCTGGCATCACTGCTAGAGCATCTGAGCCAGAAAGGATTGCTGGATTCAACCCTCGTGGTGGTTTCAACCGAGTTCGGGCGTAAGCCACTCGTCAACCCTAATAAGGGGCGTGACCACCATCCCGACGGCTTCACCTGCCTCATGGCGGGAGCCGGTGTTAAGGCTGGCGAGATCTACGGCAGCACCAGCAAAGACGGCAAGAAGGCGGAGAAAGACATCCTGGACGTCACCGACTTCAACGCCACCATCGCTTGGCGGCTTGGCATCGACCCTAACCTTGAGGAGAAATCGCCTACTGGCCGCCCCTTCAAGCTCGCCAACCGTGGCAAGGCCCGCAAGACATTGTTTTCTTAGTGGTTACTTCATACAGGTAATGCCACCTATCTTCCTAGCGTTTTAATCGCCCCGACTGCTAAATTTAACTATGAAATTTTCCCCATTTCTTACTGCATTCGTTCTTCTCACTCAGACACCATCACTTGCTGGGGAATCTCTCTTCAATGGCAAAAACCTCGACCAATGGCGTGTCGCCTCCAAAAGCAAAGCCATTCACTGGACTGTAAAAGACGGCACCATCCACTGCCAGTCTGATCCTAAGAAAGCAGGCTCTCTTCTCTGGACAAAACAAGAGTTTACAGACTTTACCCTTACCCTCGAATATAAACTCGGCAAGGGTACTATCGACTCGGGAGTCATGCTCAAGCGCCCTAAAGACCAAATTCAAATCGGTATTTCCGGATCACTCAAGCGCGACCTTACCGCAGCACCATATATCCCCGGAAAAGGTTACCCTACTGAAAGCAAAGCTGCCATCGCGGCAGTAAAACCTGCTGGCTGGAACACCCTGAGAATTACTGTCACTGGCAACACCTACAAAACTTGGCTCAACGATGTTGAGGGTATCACCTACACTTCTGAAACCGCTATTGCTAGAGGGCCTCTCGGCCTTCAGCTCCACGCAGGGAAAGACATGAGCATCTCCTTCCGTAACATTAGGATCACTGAGAACAAGTAGTCCAAGCTCGTGCCATCATGATCTGTCCGCTTGTCAAATTGCTAACACGACTTATTATTAAGCGATGCCCAACCTTAACGTCTTAGGCGAAGAACTTGCCGTCTGTTCCACCGAACCGATGACCGGATTTTTCCGTGATGGCTGCTGCCGAACCGGCGGTGGTGACCATGGCTTACATTGTGTTTGCGCCGTGGTTACTGAAGACTTTCTTAATTTTAGTCGTTCGCAGGGGAACGATCTCATTACACCTCATCCTGAATTTTCTTTTCCAGGCTTAGAGCCTGGCGACTCATGGTGCCTGTGTGTGCAGCGCTGGAAAGAGGCCCACGACCACGGTTGTGCGCCAAAGGTCAATCTTGCTGCCACCTCCGTGACAGCACTCGAATTTGTTGATATTGATGACCTTAAAAAGCACGCGATCACATCTCATTGAGTCAACATCGACGATGGAGCTGTAAATTTTTTATGTTTTGGCTTAGATTATAGGTTGAGATGCAATGTCAGCGATGCGAATATAAAACATCAACTTAACTTTCATCTGGATTTCATCGGTTTCCTTCCTTCTTTTCGGAGTTGGGTGTTTTGCTTTGCTTGCAATGCGCAATGAATACGACCGCTACGGATTATCGAAATTACGTAGTTTGGTCGGCACCCTGCAGATTCTGGGTGCGATTGGCTTAATTGGTGGGTTTTATGCACCATGGATTGGTCAGTTTTCGGCGGCTGGACTGGCGTTGTTGATGCTTTGCGGTGTGATTTTACGTATTAAAATCAAAGACACATTGGTACAAACGCTCCCCGCATTCGCATACATGCTGTTAAATGCTTATATTTTGTTTGTTGGCTACTAATCACTGCAGACTCTGAAGTGTGAGCAATCATCTGAAGACAGCGATAGCAATTGCCATCGCAAGCATAAGTAAGGAGGGCACCGACTTTGTCCATGGATCTTTGACCTTCAGATGCATGGCGAACGCGCCAATCATCAATAAAATCAAAACGGCTGCCGCAGGCCACACAAGATCATGCAGCCAGATGCCAACAACCATTGCAATAGCGACGATTACTTTGAGCCCTCCTACGAGATACATCATGAAACTGGGTAGTCCGTAGGTGTCAAACTCGTCTCTGATTGTTTTGGCTTCACCACCACGAAATGGTGTGGGCTTTTTGGCACGCACCAGCCAAACATTCAAAAGTCCGAGGGCGACAATCACTTGAAGAACTACTATAACAATATCCATAGCTATAGCTATAATCCAAAATGGCCGATAATACAAACGACTCTACAAAGTATTATCACGCCTCATGGTAGATATGGCCACTTGGCGAGTAAAACTTACTCAATATCCTGAAGTTGTGCTGTCCACCTTGCGAGGCTTTGTGGTTGAGAAATCCCGACAAGCGATCCAACTACCGCACCACGATGGCAATTGTCACCTCCGACTATTGCGTTCGCCGTGATGGCGGCATCAAAATCATCATGGTATTTCCACGCCAGATAGAGCGCGGCGGGGAATGCCTGGTCGATATAGCAGGCGGTACTGAGTTTTCTACCTATCACGACCCTGTCGTCTTGGCGAGCCCATGCGGTCGCTCTTTTGGTGGAAAACCAATCTCCTGCGGAGTGCATGACGGCTTCACGTAAAGGAATACCATCTGATAAATCGATTAGGAGTCTTGTTAGGCAATCTGCGGCACGTAGAACATTGCCGTGACGGTGGGTGAGTGTGACGTGAGTTTTGACGGTCTGCCTGATTTTTTCGCGGTCAAGTTTCTGATTCTGTTCCGATCCCATCAAGGCTGCCACCAGTGCGGGTACGGTTGCGAGACCTCCGATGTGTTCGTCCCTGATACCGCATTTACGTGAATCCTTACCCTGTGCGTATCGGGTAAAAAACCCACGATGATACTCCTCGAGATATGTATCGTGGTGCCAGCCTGGGGTGAGCATTTTCTTGATGTAGAGATCTAGCCACGCTGTTTCACAATAGTGCCCCGCGGTGTTGACTTGCTCGTAGAGAATTCTAGCGAGCTTAAAGTTGGCTGTATTTTCTCCAGCAGTAAGATTCTGATGATAGTGAATATTACGCTGCCCCCAAAACACAGCTTGATCGTGGAGAATATCACCCTTTTCGTTGGGGGTGTTATATTCTGACCTCCACAAAATGCTATCAGGGTGGAATTTCAGAGGTGAGCAAAACTGGTCTAGATTCGGGTAGTCAAGGTCGAGAGCTTCTCTGTTATAATACCAGTGGACCGGCATAGCCAGAGCATCGGCAATGAGCGATCCGTGATAGGCCGCGGTGACTGGGTGGGACATGGCTAGTTCTTTTTGAGAGGGTGAATATCAACGGAGACCGTTTCGGCCATTAGAGAAGAAACAGGGGGGCTATCAGGCTCTTCAAAACCACAGAGCGAGAACAACCTCGTGGAGTAGTCGGTGACATCAACCTCTTGAAATTGGTAGGGGGTGTGATGGACGCAGCCGCTGTAAATGACGTCATTTTTATCGGCACTAAATAGGCGGTAGCGTTCGAGCAAAAAGAACTCGAGCGTGCCTATGTTTGAGCTATTGGGTTGGCTCAGTTGGTTGGGGTATTTAAAAAATTGAGGCTGCCCGCACCCTCGCCGCACAGAGGTGTAATTGAGATTACCTTTGAGCATGGAAGACTCCATTCTGGCGTGCTGGTAGGGCAGATTAAAAAGGGTTCGGGCGAGCTTTACGGCGAGCCACTGATTGCAGTCCAGCGCGTAGAACCAGACGCCGGGGCGGCCCCGATCATCATGCACATACGTTCTTAAATTTAGTTCCTGAAACCATGAAATCCATGGCATAGTGGGGCAGTAAGATGGCCGAACTTTTTGCATAAAAAAGGGCACAATACCGAGGTAAGCTTCGCCGTCATAGGTATCAACACTGAGTCCGGGTGGCAGTGATTTTTGAATCACATCAGGATCGATTTCCCAATGGAGAAACAATAAATGTGCCCAGTCCTGCTTCATCACTACTGATGAGTTCGGCCGTTGCCGTTCTGCAAGGCGCTGTTCATCAGTCGGGGTATTCATGATCAATCAGACTTAGGAGCTCTGGCGTATGGGAGTCGTTTGTGCTCGGTGATGGTGAAATAGGTATCAAGAGCCGTTGATGCGAGAGAGTCATGCTCTGTGATGGAGATATTGCCATCCTCTGAAAACGATTCCTCTGGTATGTCAGCGAGCTGGAATTTGCCGATGATAAGTTTCGTGCCATTGGCGGGGATGTCGATGATGTCCTCCAACGTCAGCGCATAGCGAATAGGGCACTCCTTCACAAAGGGCGCAATCACGTCCTTATGTGTCTGTTCTGTAAGACCCGTAGCAACAAATTCAGAAACATCTGCAGGATATTTAGCAGAACATTGGTGTGCTCTTTCCAGCGTATCAGATGTAACGTGATTGAGTGTCCACGATTCAGTATCAATGATATTTTGCAGGGTGTTGCGTTGCACCACATCTGGTCTCGTGATCATTCCAATTAGAAGCGGGTTGGATCCAAGATGCGTAATGCTGGAAAAAGGAGCCAAGTTAGCAATTCCAATAGTGGAGCGTGTGCCGACGAGGCAGATGGGTTTAGGCCCAGGTAAAGTCGTAGCAAACTGAACCCTTGCTAGCTTGGCCATATTATTTACGTCATCTGCATGAATAATCACACTGCAAGATATCAAGATATCTGCCCCCGCAAATACTTTATTGTGATTTAGGTCGATCTTTTTTTGATTGTATTGATCTCAATAGTTCATCAGCTGCCTTGTTTCCAGAGATGATGGCGCCTTCGATCGAAGCGCTTGTTGTGTGATCGCCACAGATCATGAGGCCATCTACTTCTTGGAATCCGCGCGTATGCGTACGTCCGTTTTGTGGGAGCTGTTCAGGTAAGGCATGTTTAATTATATCAGTTCTCAGGTGTAGCCAGTTGTGTGTCTGATTGCCGAACCATTCCGTTAGTTCTTTTTTGACTAAAGCTGGTATGTCTTCATCTCGATGAATCCCAAGTAACGAAACCGATATTAATGACTTGTCATTAGGAGCATAGTTAGAGCTTACATCTGAGGGGACACAGACATTATTGACCAGTCCCTTATGGCTACCATTGAGAGCAATGATAGCCTCGCCTAACGGCGATTCGTCGGCCGAATAATAGACATTTGTTACCGATCGCCAGCTAGGAGCATGACTGCTGAAAGCCGGCACCAAATGTTGAGTCTGTGATGCTTGAGTGGCGATCACGACGCGGCTTCCTTGGAGAATACCACCGTCCGCTAGGGTCACTGATGAGCTTGTTACAGAGGTGACAGGTGTGTTGGTGCGAATGGTTCCTGCTAGTAGTCTACGAGCAAGTTGCAAAGGAATGCTGCCCATGCCTCGTGCGGGAAGAGTTGCGTTTCCTTGACTGAACATCTTAAATGTAAACTCAAACATATGGCTCGATGTGCGCAGCTCGTTTTCGAGAAAAATACCGCCGTAAAAGCATCGAAAAAAGCCATCAATTATTTTTTTGCTAAAACCAAAGTCTTTCAGAAAGTTCTCTGTTGATTGGTCCTCGTGAGTTAGAATACCTTTTGCTGAGCTACCCAATGTCTGAAATCTAAGCAAGGCAACACGAATTTTGTCATTTAGACTTCCGATTGATGAAAAAAGGCTGCCAATGAGATGTTTAGGCCTACGAAATACATCCATCACTCGATTGAGATCACGACCATCATAGACTAAGGCACCGGGCTCGAAACTTCGTAATTGTAAAGCATCTAGGTCGAGCAGTTCACCTGCCATGGGGTAAGCGCTCAGATATACTTGAAATCCACGATCAAGAAGGAAACCGTCGACAAGATCAGTACGAACACGGCCACCCACTCCATCACTGGCTTCGATTATTTGGATGGGAATGCCGGCTTCCTGAAGGCGAAGGGCACAGGTAAGGCCACTGAGGCCAGCTCCAACGATGATGACTGGTAGTTCGTCTTGGGTGATGAGGCTCATCGAGATATGACTTTAAATTTCCAGACTGAATTCTAAAAAAGTGGGTGGTTTTGATGAGGCACTGATGATTGAAACCATGAGGATGTCAATGATGACGTGCGGTAGTGACAAAAAACGATGCATTGGTATTTCCGCAAGTATTGGCATGAGTGCATTTAAAAACTTTTTGGATCAGCGTGCTAATCAAGAAAATCGCGAATTGTGTGCATTTTTAGGCTGCCGGTCTTGCTGTCAGTGTAGAAACAGATCAGGCCACGTGCATGACTGTTTACCGGCCATTTGCTGCTAAAAAACGGCTTCATTTTGTCATTTTTGCGGTAGCTGAACATGGCGTGGCATGTATGTGTCCCGTTTTTGATCTCGGGTTTGACGATACTTTGCTTGCCTGCAGAGATAGTGCATTCCTCATCGCCGAGTTTTGCTGCGACATCATTGTCTGAACCATTAACCAGTAGAAAGGAGCCCCCTCCGAATTTGGCGATGCCACATCCAGTGACAATGACTTCAAACCCCTCGGCATTGGTCTCACCTTTACGGATGAGGATTACGAGTTGATGGCGAGTATCTAGAGCTTTCACCGATCCATACTCGATGAATTTCAGGGTCCCGTCATCTGCGTCTTTGTATTTTCCGACCTTCCACTGCTTGCATTTATCGACACGGTATGGTTTGGAAATATCCTGACATGGTGCGTCGATAGTAATGTATTTATCTTCAGCTACCAATAGTTCAATTGGCTCAGCATCAGCAATTTTTGGGAGAGAGATAAATTGGACGGTTACTGTTCGGCCATGAACTTCCGCTGAGATATTAGCGATCGCAAAAATGATGAGAAAAAAGTATAGCATGCCTAGTTCTGAGGATGGGTTCAAAATTATAGCTAAAGCAAACACAACACACTTTATTTGCAAGATGAGATATTGTCGAGTTAAGCTAGGCGAATCCAATTGTAATAAATCTAGCGTGATTATGAAACGATCATTTTCTGATATTGTGTATCCTGACAGATAGTTTAAGTGTCATCCATGAATATGCTCAAACTACTGTTTTTAAG
>JABHEX010000247.1 GCA_018676385.1 Akkermansiaceae bacterium | reverse complement strand
TTGCGGACCCGGCACCTCGCTACAAATGCGTTTGATGATGAATAACCCGAGAACAAACGACGGCAAAAACACGAGCATCGCCCAGCTGAGATCATGCATAAGCATGGCAATGACGTAGGGCGTTGCTGTTAAGGTACGAACAAGATTGATCGCCGCACGTCTCCCCCATTTCACCGCGAGAGTGTTTTTGCCGTTGCCCCGATCCTCATCGACGTCGCGTAGATTGTTTACGGAGATCAACACCGCCGATAAACATCCGATAGCCACCCCCGTATACAACACCTCACAATACCATTCACCCGTCTGCACAAAAACAGTGCCATTCACTGCAACGAGACCAAAAAATAAAATCACAAACACCTCCCCGAGACCCTTGTAAGCAAGGGGCAGAGGACCACCCGTATACCCATAGGAAAAATATAGAGATGCCACACCGATTACCAAGATCGGCCAGCCTCGTGCCTCGATAAGAAAATATCCGCAGACCGATGCCAAAAGCAACGACACAAGCGCGCTGAAGTAAACTGCCCGACGCGATAATCGCCCGGATGCCGTCGCCCTCACAGGGCCTAAACGTGCATCCGTGTCCGCCCCCTTGTCAGCGTCAATAGCGTCGTTAAAAAAATTTGTCCCTATTTGGATGAACACCGCTCCCATTAGAGTGAATATTGCGAGTCCCATGTCCCATACTCCAGTGATGTCATATGTGAGCACACACCCCATCCAGACAGGCACAATAGCGGCCGGTAGCGTCTTGGGACGAGCAGCAAGAATAAACGAATTCATGTGACAAAGGAATAAAACCTAATATCGGTCTTTTCTCCGAGTAAAAAATCAGACAAGACTACATCATGATTTCTAAACGAGCTATCTTCGAGGGGCGCGTGCAAGGCGTCGGATTCCGCTACGCCGTAAAAGACATCGCCAAGGGATTTGATGTAATAGGCTGGGCCAAAAACCTCACCGATGGATCCGTCGAAGTCCACATCAACGGCGAGAGAGAAGAGGTAGAAGAATTTCTCAAAGAAATCGCAGAGGAAAGCGCTATGGCACACAATATCAAAAATATGTACGATAGTGAAACGGAGCTGCTTCAGAATGTGAATGGGTTTGTAATTTTGGGATAGTATAACTCCATCAACAATCACAATATCCGTTAGTAAAAGTAGATACCTATCAGCATATGAAATCGGCCGTAATAAGTCTAATTGGGTCTATGCCAGATTCGTAAATACCGACTGCACGTCATCATCTTCCTCGAGCTTATCAATAAGCACTTCTACCTCCTCGATTTGAGCCTCGGTGAGTTCAGCTGGGCTGTTGGCGATGCGTTGTAGGGTGGCCTTCACGCCAACGATACCCATATCCTCGCAAGCTTTGGTGAGATCACCAAAGCTAGTGAACTCACCATACACGACCACGCGGTCGTTTTGCACATCCATTTCCTCAAGTCCATAGTCAATCAGGTTCAGTTCTATTTCCTCGAGGTCAAGACTGTCAGATTGTTCAAACTCTAGCACTGCTTTGCGAGTGAACATGAAATCAAGTTGACCGCTGTTAACTACCTGACCCCCATTTTTATTGAAGATGGTTTTTACGTTTGCCACGGTGCGCGTGGAGTTATCGGTGGCACATTCCACCCAGAGAAGTGATCCGTGTGGGCCTTTACCCTCGTAACTAATTTCATCGTAGTTTGCAGCATCGGCGGCTGTTGCACGCTTAATAGCCTTCGCAATGTTGTCTTTAGGCATGTTCTGTGCCTTGGCATTATTAACGGCTGTCTTGAGCGCAGTGTTCGACTCAGGATCAGAGCCTCCTGCCTTTGCTGCCATCGTGATAACCTTTCCTAATTTAGGATAAAGGCGCGACATCTCACCCCATCGTTTTTCTTTTCCTGCACGACGTGCTTCAAATGCTCTTCCCATAACTTTATATATCTAGACTCATAATACAGTATTTCGGTGCACACAGGTTAGGCCAATCTCACACCCGTTCAAGCTCATATCCTAATTCATAAGAACGCCTGACAAAAGATAATGCGCACCGAATCAAGACGAAGGCGAGACTTCGAAATCGCATGATTCAAATCGTCACGCTGGCGGCACAGAGCATCGATTTCCTCGTCGCTAACATGATCATTAATTTCCCCAAGAGCGACGAGTCGGTCGATTTCCCTCTGCAACGCAGCATCAGATGCCTCTAACGCAACCCGCACAACCGGCCCCATATTGACAACAGAGATCTCGCGGCATTTATCGAGCATCATTGGCAGCATTTCACGACGAAATTTTTCCTGACTCATAAGCTTGTGCAAGTTTCCGGAACGCAAATCATCGGCATCAAGATGAAATTGTTCACTATAATCTTCACCGTGATGGTTGACCTGCACTCTGATCGGCGTGGCTGGCATGAAGCGATCACTATGCAGCTCTGATGGGGCAACACATTCAATCACAAAATAACATTCCAATAAAACCCCCTTTATTGGGGCACCCTCCCATACACCGAAAGAAGAATTTCCTGCCTCTGAGGTCAACAGCAACTCAAGAGCCGTGCGCGCCATTGGGTGATCCCAACTCATAAATGCTGCATCTTCACGTGAAAGAGCCTTGGTGCGATCAAAGGTAGTATTAAGCCCATCGTCTGGCAGGGCTGGAAATGCATCTGTAATCAAATGCCCTGGCCTCAGCAAATAGGTTCGATCATTAAGCTCTTCGACATGAAGCCCCAAGTGATCCCACAGACGTAATAAAAACGATTCCGATGCGCGGTCAGTATCCATCGTCGAAATCGCCTCAATTTGAGCAAGCGCGCGTTCCGGTCGACTCGAATTTAGTTCTAGTAACCGGTCATACCCTCTCCCTAATTGACCCGTAATTTTATTATAACAGATTTTTGATTTGCCAATAAACATCTCAAGCTCATCAGATGCCATCTTTCCTGCAGGGATACCACCCAGCTCCCGAAGGATCTCAGCAGCACCATGCAAACTATGCTCAAAAGCATTAAGACCCTCGTGATACCAGAGCGCCAGCAACTCCGTATGGGAACCCCTGTGATATGGCACGTGAATGTGGATAGTTTCGGTCTGACCGATACGATCTAGTCGTCCAATTCGCTGCTCAAGTAATTCAGGATCATCCGGCAGGTCAAACAGGATCAGATGATGGGCAAACTGAAAATTCCTCCCCTCACTCCCAATTTCTGAACAAATAAGAATCCTTGCACCCTCGGGCTCAGCAAAATAGGCCGCAGTGCGGTCGCGCTGCATCAGAGTCATCCCTTCATGGAAGCACCCACAGTTGATATTAATCAGATGTTGGAGGCGTTCAGCAATTTCCTCAGCTAGTGATTGCGAGTGACAAATGAGAAGGATTTTTTGCTCGTTCAGATCCTTTAGCAGCTTCACCAACCATTGCAGGCGCACCTCAATATTGCAGTCCAACTCATCGCCATCGAGCGGTGTTAGCGATGCCTTACGTTCGGGGAAACCTGTCAACGCCTCACGCGTGTTACGGAACATCACACGGCCAGTGCCAAAGGTATCCAGCAACTCACGCATCAGCGGCTCACGTGCTGACTCGTCACCACTATCTAACTCCAAGCAATGATCATGCACACGTTCAGAGTGTGATGTAAATAGCTCACGGTCTTCGCGACTAAGCACCTCGCCATCGATCAGCCGGCCTACGGCTTCGGCAACCTGCTCATATTGCCCCGCCTCCTGCTGGAATTGCTCGATGTCGGTATATCTCTCAGGATCTAATAACCGAAGCCGCGCGAAGTGCCCTTCGGCACCAAGCTGACGTGGCGTAGCCGAGAGCAACAACAAGCCCGGCGTCTTGCGGGCCAAATTCTCCACAGTCTGATAGGCAGCACTCGGTGCCTGTTTACTCCACTCCAAATGGTGCGCTTCATCGACGATTAGCATATCCCAGCCAGCATCGACCGCTTGACGGGATCGCTCCAAACAATCAGCAAGAAAATCCACGCTGCAAAGCACGAGCTGACTGTCGAGGAATGGGTTCTCGCCATTTTTTTCAATCGACTGGCAACGCGCCTCATCAAAAAGGCTAAACAGCATATTAAAACGCCTCAGCAACTCAACGAACCACTGGTGTATGAGCGGCTCAGGCACAACAATTAACACTCGGTCAGCACGTCCCGTCAGATGTAAGCGGTGCATAATCAGGCATGCCTCGATTGTTTTCCCCAGCCCCACCTCATCAGCTAGCAGAACACGAGGCATCAGCCGTGACGCCACTTCCCCAGCTATGTAAATCTGATGCGGTATCAAATCTACCCGACCACCAACAAAACCTCGTGCAGGTGATTTACTAACCTCCGCATGACGCCCCAGTGCCTCCACGCGTAAATCATAGGTATGTAAGTCATCGATATTCCCTCCTAGGAGCCTGTCCTCAGGTTTACTGAAGCTCATGGTATCAGAGATCTGCGATTCTTCAATTTCGCGCCCCCCACTCATATAAATTAACAGATTTCCTGATTCAACCACCTCATCCACTTTCAGCACCTCGCCACTGTGCGTCTCAATACTCTCCCCTACCATGAGCGCCACACGGCGCAATGGAGCACTATCGAGCGCGTATTGGCGTTGTTCGTTAGCGGCAGGAAACATCAGCTCCACACGTTTAAATTCGACTTTGAGCATGATACCGACTCCGAGTTCAGGTTCGGTTTCACTAATCCATCTTTGACCGGGTGTAATCTGAGAAATTAAGGACATCTGATAAAGAAATTTACCCTACACGATTGTATCTTCTCAGCAAGACATACCGTTACCCTAAAAAGCATGACAAGCTCGGCGACGTACGTATAGTCCCGCCCATGTCCGACGCCATTTCCAGTGCCAGCGAACTCGTCGTTCGTTACAGCCATCACACAGTTTTAGATGGTGCTACACTTGCCATCCAACAAGGTGATCGCATTGGCCTAGTGGGACGAAACGGCTGTGGCAAATCAACATTCATGAAAATTATTGCCGGTGAAGCCGTCGGCGACTCCGGTGAAGTCACCAATAAACGAGGACTCGTCACCGGCTACCTACCGCAAAATTTCGAGCTAGATGACAAAGCAACTGTACACGATAACGTGCTGGCTGGCGCCCAATACACACTCGACCTTATCAACGAATACGAAACTATCCCCGCCGATAGTCACCGCAGTGCGGAAGTGCTTGATGAAATTACTCACCTCGAGGGATGGGATCTCGAACACCGTGCCACTAGCCTGCTATCTAACCTGCATGCACCAGAGCCTGAGCGTATTACAGGAACTCTATCAGGAGGTGAAAAACGCCGAGTATCGCTCTGCCGCGCCCTGCTCGCTAAACCAGATTTTCTCATCCTAGATGAGCCAACGAACCACCTAGACACCGAGTCGATCGAGTGGTTAGAAACATTTCTTGCACGATACACCGGCACCTGTCTGTTTGTCACTCACGACCGATATTTCCTCGACCGTATAGCAACCCGTATTGTGGAAATACGCCGTGGCAAATGCGACAGCTACCAAGGCAACTACACAGATTACCTGCTTGCCCGCGCGGAGCGCGACCTAGCTGAATCGCGCAATGAACACAAACGTCAGCGATTCCTCAGCCGTGAGCTGGAGTGGGTGCGTCGCGGCCCAAAAGCCAGGACAACCAAGGCAAAAGACCGCATGGATCGCTACTTTGAAATCGCTGACCAAGAAGCCCCTGAACAAGAACTTGATGTTGATCTCATTATTCCCGATGCACCTAAGCTGGGAAACAAAATCATCGACGTCCGCGGAGCCGGCATGGCCTACGATGGTAACTGGCTATTCTCAGGGTTAGACCTCAGCCTCGAAGGTGGTCAACGCCTGGGTATTGTAGGTCGTAATGGCATGGGTAAGTCAACTTTACTCAAGGTGATTCTCGGCCAACTCAAACCTCTGGAAGGTAACGTAGAAATCGGCATCAAGACCGATATCAATTTCATCGATCAGAACCGACTATTATTAGACGATAATAAGTCGGTCTTCGAGGAAGTCGGTGAAGGGCAGGAGAACGTTCGCTTAGGTAATGAAACCATCGGACTACGCGCATACCTGCGCCGCTTCCTCTTCACAGAGGAAAGAATTAATACCAAGATTGAACTCCTAAGCGGTGGCGAACGCAGCAGGGTGATGCTTGCGAAGATCCTCAAAAAAGGAGGCAACGTCATCATCCTTGATGAACCCACCAATGACCTTGATCTCAACACCCTGAGACTACTTGAAGAGGCTCTAGCAGCATTCAAAGGCATCGTTATCACGGTCAGCCACGACCGCTATTTCCTCAACCGTGTTTGTACTGATATCCTCGCGTTCGAAGGATCTGGCGTGGTCCATTACCAAGTAGGTAACTACGATTACTACCTCGAAAAGAAAGCCGCTCGAGCCGCAACCCAGAGCGTTTACAAAACCGCACAATCAAAAAAGAAGACCGCGCGCAAGGAACGCCCACGAAAGTTGAAATGGGCAGAATCCAAAGAATTAGAGACCATTGAAAATGATATATTAAAAGCTGAGGAAAATGTCGCGCGCCTCGAGATCATCTTCAACGCACCAGACTTCTATGAGAAGCATGGCGAAAACTGGCAAGAGCTCGAAACTGAATTACAAACCGCCAAAGAAAAAGTTCCTCATCTCTACAACCGCTGGGAAGAACTCGAAGCCATACGCCTAGCCGCTGAACCGGAATAAAACTCGCACGATCAGAGCAATACAATATCATCATACCATGGAAACACGCTTACACGTCCCCGATATGGAACCACCCTCAAGTATTACCGAGGTACTGGTCGCACTGTGTGATCAAAAACTTGAACCAAAACACGAGAAAAAAGACTGGGGAGACTGGATTACCTTCTCTGGTAAAAACACCGTCATCAGTATTGAATCCATGCGCGGGCTCACCAGCTCTGCCACTATTGAGCACGCAGATGAGGATGGTGATGAAATCAACATGAACATCCTCGCTGCATTCGGCCAACTTGGGTGGATGGGATCTGACGAGGAAGGCGAATTCAGGCTGGACTAAACAAGCCCGCATGGGACTCTCTTCCCCAATGAGAATCATTTCCATCAAAGACGCTGTTTTCCAGAAAATCGAGGCCTCGCTCGACGCTCGCAAAGAAGACACTCAGCTCGAGGCACTAGCCGGTATCGATTGTGATCAAGAGGACATGGCAAACCAGCGAGAGCTGGGTGATGAAGACCCAGTGGTAACAATCGAGCTGATTGTGCAATGGCTGCCTGATTCCGGGGAAGGTATTCTTGACTGGTTTCAAGTGCGTGAATCCAACGCAGAAAAAGACCCACCAACAGTTGAGCATGGAGGCCCTTTGCTAGCCTTTAACAGTGAGGGTAAAGAGCCCGACCTTGATCTGCTTATCGATAATGCAGTGAAAGAACTCAATGAATCTATCACTTGGGCAGAGTTCGAGCTTGAAGAATACGCCTAATGAACGCGGACTGGGATTTGGTCGTCATTGGCGGTGGGGCAGCAGGATTTTTCACTGCCATCACTGCTGCTGAGTCACAGCCCGGGATCCGTGTACTCATTTTAGAAAAAACAGCTCACATCTTGGGTAAAGTAAGAATTTCTGGTGGTGGGCGTTGTAACGTCACTCACGACTGCTCCGATGCTAGGGAGCTTTCCAATAACTACCCACGAGGCAGCAAATCTCTGATCGGACCACTCCATCGATGGGGTGCAACAGATACTGTAGATTGGTTTCAGCAACATGGTGTTGAGCTGAAAACAGAGAGGGATGGTAGAATGTTTCCCATCACAGACGATTCCCAGACAATTGTAAACTGCCTACTGACGACCGCTGCAGATGCAGGTGTGCAGATCCATACTTCAAGTGCCGTAAACTCAATCACGCATCATGCAGCAGAAAATTTATTTACTATTACCACAGTCTCGGGAAAAGAATTACAAACCTCCTCTGTTCTACTAGCCACAGGCGGCACTCGTCTCGCCACAAGCGCTAAACTCGCAAAATCACTCGGGCACAATTTGACCGCTGACGTCCCATCTTTGTTCGCCTTCAATATCACTGACCCACGCTCTGAGGGGCTTCAAGGCATTGCAGTTCCAGATTCTGAAGTCACCGTCGAGGGCATGCAGTTATCCGCCAAAGGACCGCTACTCATCACTCATCATGGCTTCAGCGGCCCAGGCATTCTTAAGCTATCCGCATGGGGAGCACGTGAATTGAACGAAAAAAACTATCGTTTCACAATCACAGTAAACTGGATTCCGGGTCAAGACGCAGCCGCCACAATAACCAACACACGCGAGAGTTGGGGCAAGCGACAAGTGCGTAGCCAAGCACCATTCGACAATTTACCCAAACGACTTTGGCAACGGCTATGCAACGCAGCTCTGGTTGCCACCGATTGCACATGGTCACAACTTAATAAGGAAACCACTCAATACCTAACTAATGAGCTCACATGTGGAAGGTTTCAGGTCTCTGGAAAAAGTACTAATAAAGATGAATTTGTCACCTGCGGCGGCGTTAATCTGAAGGAAGTAAACCTTAAAACCATGGAAAGCAAACTGGTGTCCGGACTTTATTTTGCAGGGGAAATACTAGATATTGATGGCATCACAGGCGGGTTTAACTTTCAGAATGCTTGGACTTGCGGTCGACTTGCAGGCATTGCCATTGCCGACAAGCCGTAAATTACACACGACAACCCAACCAGAAGCAACAAAATGTAACGAGTCAGCCTGTGCGCCATGGCATGTTTCCCTCCAGGTGTCGTCAACGCTGACGGCGCTCTTTTTTCCAACTTGGCTATGAGATCATATATCTTACGCTGGTGCACCCACTGCATCACCAGCAAGTGGCTCACCATCTTCACCATCAACGGTAGCTACTGATGACTTGCTAACACCCTCGCCAGCTTGGTTACCCGGAAT
>JABHEX010000246.1 GCA_018676385.1 Akkermansiaceae bacterium | reverse complement strand
GCGCCGTAGTAGTGGAAGGGGCGGCAGGGGGCGGCGGGATGCTCGGGCTAGCAGCGGTCGGGTCGAGCGTCGTCACGCGGAACATCTCGCCGGCGCCCTCGCAGTCGGAGTCGGTGATGATTGGGGTATGTACGTAAGTGAAATCTCGCTTATCAAAGAACCGGTGAACTGCCTGAGACATTCGGCTTCTCATACGAAATACGGCACCGTAGAGGTTTGCGCGTGGGCGTAAGTGGGCAATAGATCTGAGAAACTCGGGTGTGTGACCTTTTTTCTGTAACGGGTAATCCGCGGGTGCGGCCCCGATTAGCTTGATTTCTGTGGCGTGGATTTCCCACTGTTGTCCCTTTCCAGGTGATTCGACCAGTGCGCCCGTTATCGTAACAGCTGAGCCAGTGGTCATCTCAGTGATTTCTTTGTATCCGGGAATGCCGGCATCGGCCACACACTGAATATTTGCTAGGCACGAGCCATCGTTCATTTCCAAAAAAGAAAAATCTTTTGAATCACGACGTGTGCGGACCCAACCGCTGATGGTGATCGTCTCGAGAGCTGAGTCACTGGTGAGGGCGCGTTTAATGAGCGTTCGCATGACATTGAATAGAAGCAAGAGGATGACATCGTCAAGTCTCTAGCGAATTTGATTAAACTTTGAAAAAAACCGCTTGCAATCCAGTGGGTTCCCGATAGGTTCCGCGCCCCATGGCCAAATCAAAAGGTACAGCAAAAACCCGGAAGGCCGTCGCCAAAAGATTCAAGGTGACGGGCACAGGGAAGATTTTGCGCCGCAAGCAAGGGAAACGCCACATTCTTACTAAGAAGAACCAGAAGCGGAAACGCAACCTGGGTAAGGCGACTCTCGTTTCCGACGCAGACTTGAAAGCCGTAAGGGCTTCTCTTCCTTTTGCCTAGTCAGCAAGAATTGGCGTGCAAACGCCACTACGGCGGCCATCGCCAACCGCTCGCATCACGAGCGGCCTCTACGCAGCCTTCCCGGTAATCTGAAAACAGAAAACCGAGACCGAATGGACGAGACTGCGGGAGGTGTGAAAATAACCGTCCGTTCTAAAAAACAGAAACATGCCAAGAGCAACCAACAGCCCAGCCAGCCGCAAACGCCGGAAGCGCGTCCTCAGACGTGCCAAAGGTTTCCGCGGCTTCCGCTCAAAACTCTACAAATATGCCAAGGACGCCGTCCGTAAGGCTCAAACGTATGAGTATCGTGACCGTAAGAAGCGTAAGGGACAGTTCCGCCGCCTCTGGATCCAGCGTATCAGCGCTGGTGTCCGTGCGCAGGACATTACTTATTCCCGCTTCATCGAAGGCCTCAAGGAGGCCAATATCGAGGTTGATCGTAAGATCCTTGCTGATCTTGCTGTTCACGATATCGATGCCTTTAACAGCATCGTAGAGCAGGCCAAAGCAGCCCTCAATAAGAAGGCTCCTGCGACTGCTTAACTCGAGCGAACATAAGCAACTATCCAAGCGGCCATCGGATTTTACCGGTGGCCGCTTTTTTGGATAATTATGTCACATTGGGACAATTATTTGGGACAAAGTGGCGCGATGAGTAGTAACGCCACGGAGCATCAAACCTGTCATTTTTTGTAAATACCTTACAATAAGTATGTTGAGTGCATTTTATTGCCTTTGGCACACATCTTGCGCCTATGATTATGCAAACTTAAAAAAATTAATAATTATGATTACAAATTATCCAATAACGAGAGGATTCATCAAGGACATCGACTATTTTGTCAGTCAGGCGCTCAATACAGCAGCACCGCTTTCGTGCGGTAGCGCGCGTTGTAGCGTTGAGGAAAGGCGTGATACACAAAATGATGAGAATAAAGCGATTGGCTGGAATCTTCGTTTTGAACTACCCGGATTTAACAAGGATGAGGTAAAAGTTGAAATCGATGATGAATATATCAATGTGCATGCAAAAACTGATGATGAGTCACGCAGTTTTCTTGGCGAGGTCAAGAAGCGGGTGAGAATTTCTGATCAGGTTGATACCCAAAATATAGGGGCTCGACTCGATAACGGCATACTTTATTTAAAAATTTCAAAAAAGGTGAAAGCTAAGCAGAAAGCCATCGTAATAGAGTAGGTAATTATTAGTTGTATTTAATCATCCTAGATGATGACATTGATTACTAATTGGGTTATTTCACTAATTTGTGTGTATAGTGAAAGTGTATTTCAGGTTCGCAGACATGTCTGCGAACCTGATTTTTTTTGGCTGGTGCACCGAGTATTCGGTTTTAAGTATTCACTTTTGGGTATATGAATTGTTCGCGGGGTTATCCATCAGCCCAGGCGCTAAATACATTACACTAGTCTAATTTTCATGTCTGAATCTATGCAACCAGTCGAAAGCTTCACGAAAGTGGAGTCAATCTTCGTCCGTCAC
This sequence comes from Akkermansiaceae bacterium, assembly GCA_018676385.1. Taxonomy (GTDB): domain Bacteria; phylum Verrucomicrobiota; class Verrucomicrobiia; order Verrucomicrobiales; family Akkermansiaceae; genus Oceaniferula. The sequence goes on along the minus strand of JABHEX010000246.1, from coordinate 2,625 downwards.
CGTAATTGTTTATTGCTACGTGGGCAGTTCACGCCCATCTACACCGATTACTATTTGCATTTAATGGAGCACAAAATCCGTCATTCAAATGATTTGGATGCGCAGCTTAAAGACCTACTTGCGGTATTCACACTGCACCTGACGGCACGCCCATGGGCAGAAACTATCGCTTGGACTGTTAATCAACGTGCTCCACGGGTGAATTTTTTTGTCACTGGATCGAGCACCTTCGAGAATGTTACTGGTCGTTTGTTTACCAAGGACGTCAAGGAACCCGCGACGAGTTTGCTCTTTAGTCAGACCACTGTGTCGGGCCAGGAACCACGCACTACCAGTGTGGAGCTATCCAGTAATGACCCCATTCAGTGGATTGAGCACTATTATGCCCAGAGTGAGCAGCGGCCAGCGAAGTGCTTCCGGCTCGACGACGAGAATTACGTGTTAATTGCAGCGCAGCCGGGATATGATGAGGAGTGGTTTGGGGAGCTTGACGCGAAGAAAGTGGCGGCAATCACGGAGGACGAGCAAACAAAGGTGCTCGAGACGCGTAAGTTTGGCTTTGCCTGCGGGTGCAGTAAGGAACGTATCGTATCGACGCTTGGAGCATGGAAGGAAAAACCGGGCGAGCTTTTTCAGGGGGAGGATACAATCACTGTGAATTGCCCGCGCTGTGGCGCACATTATCCGGTGACACCAGATGATCTTACGTAATTACCTATTTACTTAATCTCAGAATCACCTAAATCAACTCCCGCCTATGATGCAGGAAATCGAAACCATCCAGACCGACGCCTTGGAGGCTGTTGGAGTAGCGAGCGACGAGAAATCTCTCGACGATGCCCGTGTGGCATTTCTAGGAAAGAAAGGACGCCTTACGGCTGCCTCGGCTGGAATGAAGGATCTTTCCAAGGAAGATAAGCCTGTGATGGGACAGCTGCTTAACGCCGCACGGCAGGCAATTACCTCAGCCATCGAAGCTAAGCAGGTGGCTCTCGCAGACGATGCGGATAAAAAATCGGTGCAGGGAATTGATCTGACGCTGCCATCGAGACCACTTTCAGCAGGTGCCATTCATCCACTCACTCAGGTGAAGGATCGTGCGATTCAGGTATTGCGCCGTATGGGTTTTGCACTTGCGGAAGGACCTGAAATTGAGACCGAGTTTCATTGTTTTGATGCACTTAACACGCCGGAGGATCACCCTGCGCGTAACGAGAAAGATACTTTTTATTTTGATAGTGGCAAACTTCTTCGAACTCACACTTCCAGTGTGCAGATTCGCACCATGGAAAAGGTGATGCCGCCTGTGCGCATCATAGCACCAGGTTCGGCATACCGTCGTGATGAGATCGATGCCACCCACCTTTCTGTTTTTAATCAGCTCGAGGGTCTCTATGTTGATACTGATGTAAAGCTTGGCGACCTCAAAGGTACGCTTGAGTTTTTCCTGCGCGCGATGTTTGGTGATGCTACCGAGGTGCGTTTTCGCCCTCATTTTTTTCCATTCACCGAGCCGAGCTTTGAGATTGATATTAAACTGCATGCCAAGGGGCAGGAGCCGAAATGGATTGAGATTGCAGGTTGCGGTATGGTAGATCCGGCGGTTTTTGAATCACTATGTGAAGTCCGAGGTGATGATGTTTTTTCACCTGACAGAGTTACTGGCTTTGCTTTTGGAATGGGAATTGACCGTTTAGCCATGATCAAGTGGGGAATAAGAGACATTCGTCTACTTATTGAAAATGACGTACGTTTTTTAAAGCAGTTTGCTTAGGTTGCTAGCGCCGTTTAGCTCCTCAAGTGCTCTACCGCGTCGCGGATATCATTAAGCGTGACTTTGTCTGATACTTCCGCGGCGCCAAGTGCGGTTAGGAGGACAAACTTGATTTTTCCACCCGTGAATTTTTTATCGCGGCTGAGTTTACCCATGACAGTTTCTGTGCTTATTGATTCTGGCAAGGTGAGTGGGAGTTGGAAAAGTGCTAACAAGTTAAGCACTCGTTGGCTGTCTTTATTAGGAAAGCCATTCATTTTTTCTGATAAGAAAAGCGCGGCTCGTATGCCGAGTGATATTGCTTCACCGTGTAGCATGGTGCCGTAGGGGAGCGAGGCTTCAATGCCGTGGCCAATGGTATGACCAAAATTAAGTAGTGCACGTGTGCCTGAGGTTTCTTTTTCGTCCTCTTCCACGATTTGGGCTTTAATTGCGAGGTTACGTGTTAATAGATCTGCTGATGGATGTTGATCCGTGGGGTCAAGATCACCAAGAGTATCAATCATTGATGCATCACGAATTGCAGCATGTTTGATTGCCTCAGCATAACCTTCACGATATTCGCGCCCCGGCAAAGTGTTTAATGTAAGTGGGTCAACAATAACAAGGCGGGGCTGATGAAAGCAGCCAATGAGGTTTTTCCCCTCTGACGTATTGACGCCCGTTTTTCCTCCAGCTGAGCTATCAACTTGGGAGACAATTGTGGTAGGGATCTGAATAAAAGGAATGCCGCGATGAAAAATAGATGCCACAAAGCCTGCGAGGTCGCCTACCACACCGCCGCCGAGTGCTATAACGTAAGACCCACGGTCGTGGCCTGCACGGTTCATTTCGCCACATAAATCAGCGGT
>JABHEX010000245.1 GCA_018676385.1 Akkermansiaceae bacterium | reverse complement strand
CTAGTCCCCCAAGTCACCGTGGGTGAGATAGTGGCGCAATCAATAACGATTTCTTGGTCAAAATGAGCCCCATCGTCAGTAGATAGTGTCCCCCAATATTCCTTCGCCTGCTGCCAAGATTCCCCACTGGGAGCATAAGGTCGACCTTTTAAGTATTCAAAAACCTTATCATCTGGTGCAATGATCCCAGTGAACGCAGAAAATTCAACCGCCATATTACACAAGGTCAAACGAGCTTCCACAGTTAAGCTATCTACCGCAGGCCCAGCAAATTCAATAGCATAGCCTGACCCTCCGGCGGCGGAATAAGCAGCAATTAAATGTAAGATCATATCCTTGGCTGATACACCTGACTTTAATTGACCTGCAAACACCACTCGCATCTGTTTAGGCTTTGAAAACCTTAAAGTCTCTGTAACCAAAGCATGTTCACACTCACTAGAGCCAACGCCAGTTGCAAGCGCGCCCAGACCACCTAGAGTACAAGTATGACTGTCCGGACAAATAACAGTGCAGCCGGGCAGCGCAATACCTTGTTCAGGCGAAACTACATGTGAGATACCTTGGCGTTCATCTCCTAGGTCAAAAAGAGTAATATTTCCCTTTAACGATAGGTCACGGGTCACCTTAATGAATTCGGAGCCACCTGGCATTGTGGTCTGATCAGTTCTTCCTGGAAAGGTATCAACGATGTGATCCATTGTGCAAAAGACATGGGCAGGATTCTTTATTTTTCGCTCGCCTTCCTCAATACTTGCCAAGGCCGCGCTTCCAGTTCTCTCATGGAGGAATATACGATCAATATGTAAAAGATCCGCACCATCATCTTGCTGAGTGACAACGTGATCGTTCCATACCTTATCAAAAAGGGTATATTTCATTATCGACTTCTAAGTTTAAAGTATTGATCTGGAATCATAACTGGAACCTGCATATTCGCAATTAACTTAAACTAAGACACATGCAGCACATCACTATACTCTTCCAAAACTCTTACTGATTTAACAAAAATCTCAGAACAGTACGATTGAATTGCTGAGGTTGCTCCATATTACTGAGATGTGCAGCACCAGTTAAAATAGTCAATTCAGCGTCCGCAGTTATTGCAGCCAATTCAGTCATCTCCTTTGGATGTAGGCCATCTTGGTCTCCGACAATAAAGAGAACTGGTACCGAGATTTCTGAAAGATGCCTTTTAAAATCCAGTCCTTTCAGAGCTTCCACACAGGTGAGATATCCTTTCGATGGCGTGTTAACTATCATAGCCTCAACATGTTCGATAAGCGCTCCTCTTTGATCAAGGCGCTTTTGGGTAAACCAAGTCATCATGGTTTGATCAAGAATTTCCTCCATACCTCCCGCAGCCACGGCCTCAATACGCCGGTCCCACATGTTTTTAAAGAAATCTGGGGCATCTAAACGACAATCACAGGCTATTAATGACTTCACTCTAGTTGGGGCTTTTAAAGCTAGTCCCACTCCGGTCATACCGCCCATAGACAAACCAATAAAATGACTATGATCGATACTTAATCTGTCCCAAAGCAGTAAAACATCATCAATTAAATCAGTCATTGCGCTCGGGCCATTAGGGAAGCTACTTCCTCCATGTCCTCTCGCATCGAAACTTAATACTTGAAAGTGCTGAGCCAATTCTGACAACTGAGGTTCCCACATACTCATATCTGTAGCCAGAGAATGTGCCACAGTGACCCAAGGAGCATCTGCCTTGCCGGTTATTTGGCAACGCAGTTGTACATTACCGATATCTATTATCTTGTAGTTAGCTTCTTTGCTCATGACATTTTCTTTATTTATCGAAGGGCATAGATAAGACATGCCAGTATATGAGATTAAGTGTCTCTCTGCTTTGATGGTATATTTTGCAACCGAAAACTATCCTCGTTACGCAATATCTATGAAGCAAGTTGGACTAGTTGGCCGCGATGGAAAACCAACGGAGCACTATCAGTCTTATGAATTCGTTTAACTGCGCCCATGTACACCTCATGATCACCACCCTCAACTATTTGATAGGTTTCGCACTCCAAGGTAACCATTGCTCCTTCAAGCACAGGGATGCCTTTATATCCCTTAGTCCAATCAATATCTTTAAATTTGTCATCAGCCGGACGAGAAAATTTCATACACAGCTCCCCCTGATCTTTACGAAGTATATTGATCGCAAAGGCACCATGCTTGCGGAAAGCTCCAATACTTGGCGAGGACAAAGCCAAACTCCATAACACCAAAGCAGGGTCAAGGGAGACCGAATTAAACGAATTAATCGTCAAGCCAAGGGGTTTACCTTCATCTCCCAAAGTAGTCACTACAGCAACTCCAGTTGGAAAGCTGCCCAATGCTTCTCTTAGTGAGGCAGGAGTAATAGTCACGTCTTCAGGCAAATCTATTTTTGCGGCCATGATGGGATCTCGTATTAATTTGTTAGAACGATACATTAATGACTACCATCAGAACAATTAATATAATAATATGACTTACATCATTTTTTTTGATGCTTGCCGTGCATTATAGGACTAACTAATGAAGCTACAACAACTCAGATATTTTGTCGCTGTCTACGAAGTAGGCTCAATTACCGGAGGAGCCGCACGAGCTCATGCAACTCAATCCGGTCTATCGATGCAAATTAAAGACTTGGAATATCAGCTCAAAGGAAGTCTATTTGAGCGCTCCGCCAGCGGAGTTACTCCGACGGAAATGGGCAATCAATTCTATACCCATGCTACTCAAATACTTAGGAGTGTCGATGAGGCAACCCAAGCAATGCGAACCATGGGCGAAAAACTAACCGGGACCATTCGAGCCGGATTAATACCAACCTTAACACGCTCCATTCTCCCCACCACATTAATGGCGATGTCCACAAACTACCCTCTCGTTGAGACTAAAATTTCAGAAGCCTATAGTGATCAACTCACTCAAGATGTGGCGCAAAACGAACTCGATTTTGCGATCGTTCCTGCACCCGCAAGTGGTGAAGAATTAAGAACGCGAAATGAATATCTAGGCACTGATCAAGAATTTCTGGTATCGGCGGCTAACCATGAAACTCAGCACATGCAACCTGTAAATCTCACCGAAGGAGGCCCCTACAAATTAGTATTACCCGGAACAGCTAATGCTAGACGTCACAGAATTGACGCTTACATACAGACTCATAATATTAAAGTTTCCCAAATACTAGAACTCGACTCCATGCTCGGAACTCTGGAACTTGTTGCTGCCTCAGACTGGAAAACCGTTCTTCCTGGACTGGTGTGCTTGAGTGATAAGCAAGGTGACGTTCGCAAACTCAATCCAATCATTGGGTCGCCTCTGCATGTGGATTATGTAATGATCGAACCCAAATCTTCTAGCCTTTCTAATGAATCAAAAATTTTCGCTGATTTACTCAAGCTGGAATTAGACAACAAGATAAACTGGCATAGACTTTAAAGCTAAGGCATCAGATAAAATGATGCACAAGATTAATTTATATAATTTTTACTTCTGATAAATCTCTAGCACACTGTCCCTATCATTCGTCATAGGTAGAGATTTATGGATCTTTCGTTCTTCACAATGCCTCTTCACCCCGTAGGGAAACCAGTAGCTCAAAGCATCAAGGAAGACCGTGAAGCTTTTATTCTAGCCGATTCACTGGGATTCAAAGAGGGTTATTGTGGCGAACACACCACCGATCTTGCGGAAAACATTACCTCCACAGTGGCCTTTATGGCGAGCCTAGCCTACGAAACAAAAAATATTCGACTCGGAACAGGTACGGTAAATTTACCTAACTCTCACCCAGCACGAGTAGCTGCTGAGATTTCGATGCTTGACCATATGACCGAGGGTAGACTTAACTTTGGTATCTCTCCTGGGGGACTTCTGTCTGATTCTGAAATATTTGGAAACCTAGATAAAGATAGAAATGCCATGTTCCTTGAATGCATTAACATGGTGTTGGATATTTGGGCTGGAGAAGCACCCTACAATCTAAAGGGTGACTATTTCGAAGTTAGCACAGAACGTACTATGCTTCCGGATATTGGGCAAGGATCCATCATCAAACCCTACCAAGACCCTCATCCTCCTATTGTTGGTACTGTCGTAGCTCCTTTCTCAAAGGGCGTTACGGCAATGGCAGCAAGGGGATGGGAACCTATTTCAGCTAATTTCTTGTTACCTAAATGGGTCAAAACTCATTGGCCAAATTATGCCGAAGGGTGCGAGCTTGGAGGAAGAGCTGCAGAAGCTGCCAATTGGCGAATCGCAAAGAACATTTGTGTCGCAGATGACATGAAGACGGCAAAACAATATGCACGGGGAGAAAATAGCCCTTACGTTCTTTATTACAGACAGCTACTGACCAAATTAAAGGATAGTGGGCGCCTAAACCTCTTTAAAGAAGACCAAGAAATGTCAGATGATGAAGTCACTCTGGATTATGTTCT
>JABHEX010000244.1 GCA_018676385.1 Akkermansiaceae bacterium | reverse complement strand
GTTCAAGCACTGGGCATCTGTTTTAAAGCATTCGGATTGGTCGGCGTTCTGTGCGCGGCAGCTGGTTTGCTAAGTTTGCTGCGTAATGCCGCGACCTATCACATCCTGAGAACGGCGTTGATCTCGGTATTTCTCGCGGTAGCGGGCTATGTCGTCGTGGTATGGATCGGTCTGTTTGATATCCTGGATGCAGAAATTGAGATCTACGGAGCCAAACAAGACCGTGCAACGATACTTCTATTCTGGTGGAGCCTGTGCTGGCCCGCACTCGCGGTGGCCCTCTACGCGGGATGGCTTCGCATCATGATGCGCAGTCGTTCGGTCTACGCAGCATTTACCAGTAAGACAGGTGAAGCTATGCGTGGTGATCGCGTGTTAGAAGACCTCAGAACCCACGGTCGTGACCCACGTCACCGCCGTAGCCTTTACGGAAGTTTCACCACACACGTCATGATCCTGATCGTGATTCCGTGGCTGTTGAGTTTGTTCACCGGTGACGTCACGGCCTACAAAGTCCCCAAAGGCAGCGGTAACCCAGTGGTGGCCATGGTCAAGATGGTCAAACCGAAAAAGAAAAAGAAGAAGACACTCACACTACGGCCTAACTCCGACATCATCACCGCCATCCCGGATCTCGACGAGACCGAGGTGGACAAGGAGATGGAGAAACAAACACAGGCGCGATACCAGTCGGGCGCGATCGCCAAGGCAGGCAAAATCGGTAAGGGCGGTGGCACCGATGGCGGCTGGCCAGCTGGCATGGACGACTATAAAATCCGCTTTATCCGACTCGAACACGGCGGCAAAGGCTGGGACGACGGCATGAATGAAACCGGCGCTGATATCAATTTCCTGCGCGAGTTTGCTAAGATCACGGGACTGAAAAAAATTGCGCGTAAGGGCGAAAGCCACTCGATCGCTCTGCTGAAGAAATACCCCAAAGACGGCTTCCCACCGTTTGTTTACCTGACGGGTAACGATAACATGGGCCGCGTCAGTTCGGCAGATGTAAAAATCCTGCGCGATTACTGTCTCGGTGGCGGTATGCTCATTGCCGATGCTGGAAGTGCCCGATTCCATAACAGCTTTATCCACTTCATCCGCCAAGTCTTTCCCGGCAAGCCACTCATCGATATTGCCGATGACGATATGCTCTACCAGGCACCTACCCGTTTCCCCGACGGTGCTCCAGCGTTCTGGCACCACGGTGGTCGGCGTGCGCTCGGTATCAAACACGAAGGCCGCTGGGTAGCATTCTATCACCCCGGCGACATGAACGATGCCTGGAAATCCCAAGGCTACACCGATGTCTCACCCGAGATGCGCGAAGCCGCAATGAGTCTCGGAGTGAACCTGATCAACTACGCATTCAATAACTGGGACGATGCGGTCACCAAGGCAAGAAAATGAACTTGAACCCTGAAATTTTTAGCACCATCGGTTACCTCAGCGTCATCTGCTGGGTGGTCGCTGCCTTGCTCTGCCTGATCTATTGGAAGTTGCCTTCACGCGTGTTGTGCACCTTAGCACTTGCCCTCACAATAGCGGGGTTCTTTTTTGCTCGTAGCAACTCGGAAAACTACGTCAATCGCATCCAACTCGATCGCAGCGAGGAAATTGCTAAGCAGGAAGCGATGGAGCAGGCACGTAAAAAGGCGTTGTTAGATAGCCGAGGTGACGAGGTCGCTAAAGTGCGATTTGCCGAGGACGGGGCGGGGGACTACCTCGATCGCGCCGGTATGGATGAGACCGATCTTAAGTATTTTGAAAAAGAGGGAGTCCTGGACAAGCCCGACTGGAAAAAGAATAAGAAAAAACGTTCCGGTGCTGGTGCTGATGATGACAGTATCGAGTCAGCCATCGGTGGTAAGAAGGTGATCGAAGGAGTGGAAGATGACACTTTTGTTGAGGATGAGGAAAGCAAGCCTGTGTTCATGATGGAAGAAGATATGGTGATGGCAAACCGACTTGATCACCTGAATCTTCGAGTCACGCTTGTGATGATGATCGTTGGTATTCTCCTTGTTTTGTTTGATTACCTGCGCAGGGCAAACATCCACGGTAAATCGTCATTCCCATTACCTCTGCCAAGCTCCTGGCTCAATGCGATCACCCCGATGCCACCAGTTCTAACTATTGAGAAACGCGGTAAAGAATCCGTCGAAAACGAACTCGCGCGTTTGGCGAAGCGTGGGGACTCGTTTATCCTCCTAACCGACAATTCGTCACGCACGAACAAACTTCCTGCATCGCTGCTGAAATTCCCCGTGATAGGTCAGCAAGAGCACCTAATTCCCGTGACCGGCGAAATTGATGATGAATTCATCTTTGAGTCGGTTTGGTATGGTCGTAGCTCATTTGTGGTCGATTCCGAACAGCGAGCACAAAAAATGTTAGGTTGTTTCCTTAAGCAGCTAGCCATCCGCAAGGACGCACGTGCCAAAGTCGCGCAAACCGCACACATCGTCTGGGACTTACACTCGTCGATGCCAGCAGCGTCGAAGCAGGAACTCGAAAAACTCGCGCAAGCCACCGGATTCTCGGTTCTTCTCATCGGAGGAAAACCAAGTAGCACTCCGGAAGCAGAATCAAATAGCCAACTCAACTCACAAGCAGAACCACTCACGTCATGAACTATTCTTTTTCCAAAACTTCCGTCGCCTTACTTCTAATGGCTTCGATGGTCGGCACCACGATTGCCGACGAACGCACGCTGACACCCGAACAGATGCAGGCGATCGCTAGCGAAGGCGCACCTGGTGGCGGACAGAACGAACGCCCAAAGAGACTGATCGACCTGACCAAGGGGGAGATTCCACCCGAGACATCGGACAAGCCGTGGACCCTAGGGCCAACTGGAATCGTCGGCATGTGGTCTGGCAGATTTACAGGCGATCAGTTTCAGGTGTTGACCACCGTCAAAGGCTCACCCGCTGATGGGAAATTTCAACCGGGTGATGTCCTCATCGGCATGAATGGAAAGAAGTTTCAAGCCGGTGGTCACCTCGGTGTGCTGATTGGAAACGGGGTCATTGAAGCCGAACGCGAAAAGAATGGCGGCAAGATCAGCTTCCTCGTCTGGCGCGATAAGAACTACGTCAAACGATTCGGTAAGAAGGATGTCGTCGGTGTTGATATCGATAAGCTTTTTGATAAGGCGCGCGATGACAATTCCCTCTACGAGTGGAAAAAAGAAGAGGCACGGACGAAAGAGGCGCAGGGATTCGGTGAGTTTCCCGTCATCCCCAGCAACCTTGAAATCACCCTGACCTTGCGCACCTTTCCCGATTACAGCGACACCGCCCCTTACGATTGCCCGAAGACCGTGCAGATCCTTGAGGAGGCGTGGAAGGTGTTAGAAAAAAGATTTGTCGTTGACCCCCGGAAACCACGCAGTGGTCGCGGTGGAATGTTAGAAGCGATTGCGCTGGTCGCATCGGGTAAGCCTGAGCACCGAAAAATAGTGCACGACTGGGTGCGCAGTAAACATGCTAGGCAATGGCACCCGCCGACAGTCCCCGCAGGCGAAATGTTTGAGCCGGGTTCCAAGGCCTACAAGGGCATGCAAAGCTGGCACCATGGATACACGGGTTTGAACTGCGCCCTCTACTACGAGGCGACCGGTGACAAGTTCGTGCTCCCTGCGCTGCGCAAGTACGCCATCAATGCCGCTATGGGCCAGAGTGGTGGTGGAAGCTGGGGACACACCTTCGCCTTTCCTTCGTTTAACGGCGGT
>JABHEX010000243.1 GCA_018676385.1 Akkermansiaceae bacterium | reverse complement strand
CGGCGGTGTATTTTTTAGCGGTCTGATCTGCCTGCCCAGCCTCTACATTTTTGGTGCCTTAGGAGGCATGGATGCCAAGTTCCCAAGCGTGGCGGGGCTGATGCTTACTTTTCTTGCGATCACCTCGCTGCTATTGGTCGGCTTTGCCCCGGTCGTATGGCTATTTTCCACATCAAGCAATTCGCTCGTATTCTTCGGTTTCCTGAGCCTGGCAATCTGGATGGTGTGCCTCCTCTTTGGCTTGCGTGTGATCTCCAGAGCGAGCCGCAGCATGGGTGGTGGTCATGGCGGACACCTTGCCATTTGGGCCATCATCTTTGCTACTGTCACCCTGCAAATGACCACCTCCCTGCGACCCATCATCGGCAAGTCTGATAAGTTTCTGAACCTCGAAGAAAAACGCTTCTTCCTGGGATACTGGTTTAAGGTCATCGAGGATGAAAACATATTACCTCACAGTGATACACCCGATGAAGAAGGCGGCCGTGGCACAGATTATTGATGCGAATCAAGAAACCCAGTCAGCGGGCTTGTGGCAGATGCACGATCCTCTGCCTCAGGCAGGCCCATTTCGTAGGCGGCCCGGCCAGCTTCAACGGCAAGCTTAAATGCCTCACCCATCCGTACGGGGTCGGATGCAATCGCCATTGCGGTGTTGACTAAAACAGCATCGGCGCCCAGTTCCATTGCCTCGGCGGCATGACTTGGAGCTCCGAGGCCAGCATCGACCACTACTGGCACGGTTGCCTGATCGATGATGATGCGGATTTGGTCGCGAGTGACCACACCTTTGTTAGAACCAATAGGAGCCCCCAGAGGCATGACGGCTGCGGTGCCGACATCTTGAAGACGTTTTGCCAACACAGGATCGGCATTGATGTAGGGCAACACCGTAAAACCATCTTTTACTAGGATTTCGGCTGCCCTGAGGGTCTCAATCGGATCGGGCAGTAGGTAGGTTGGATCAGGGTGAATTTCCAGTTTGATCCATTTTGGCAATCCTGCTGCTTCGGCAAGTCGCGCAAGACGAACCGCTTCATCAGCATCCATTGCCCCGCTAGTATTAGGCAGAAGAAGGTATTTTTCTGGATCGATAAACTTTAGAATATCTGCCTGCGGGTCGTCACCACCGCTGAGATCGGCTCGACGAAGTGCTACAGTGACAATTTCCGTGCCCGACGACGCCAAAGTGTCACGCATCAGCGCATTCGATGAGAATTTGCCTGTTCCTCCCATAAGACGGGAGGAAAAGGTGCAGTCCGCAATAGTCAGTAGCTCGTTGTTCACAGCGGCAGAGACTAGCCTCGTAATGGCACCATGCAAGCGCCAAGGTTTTTCAATTCTCTACAAAAGGTTTTACGCAAATTAACAGAAAAGACTGAATATAAACAAAGATCAGCTTTATGTGACTTATTATTGATTCAACCCGCAACAATGAATACACAAGGCACAAAATTTACTATGAAAACTAGCGCAATGTCTTGTTCAACAACACTATTCTGAACGATATAATAACACGAAAAAATTACTCATCTAAGTATCAAAGCGTAGCCCAAAGATTTTACCAGTCTGCATTATATCCTCGAGTATCAATATGGACAAATCCACGATATTGCCCAATACCACCTTTGAACTTCCTTTTGCTGTCACGCAAATGTCTGGCCACACGAGCCACGTGTGATGCAGAGGCTCCACGAAAAACAACGTCAAGGGCTCGGTTTTCCTTGTGTAGCGAACGTGATTTACCACGAACTGCGTAGTTGTAGCGTGGGCTCCGATAGGCAGAGACTATGTGCTGAACTGGTAGACCCATTTCGCCTACCATACGATCGATAATTTTTAGTGTAGGACCTATTTTTTTCCAAAGCTTACGGGGTGGCAGTGTGTTGGCGATACATCCACGCGTCTTGAAATGCGGGGCAAGCACCATCCTCGGGGTAATGTTGCGTAACCGCAGCGATTTAACGTAGTTGGCATAGCGATAGACATCCATTCCCTTGATGCTAACCCATGAACTCGGAATCCCTGCTACAGGTTTAGTCGAATAGCCAAACCATGCCGCATCAGAATTACTCGCCCCAATCATTAGGGCTGCTGCTGCCGCACCTGTGACACCGATGAATTTTCGACGCTCGTATTTCGCTAATACATGCCGATACCGCAGCTTCTCAGATGCATCCAATGCACTTAAATGGCTGGCGACATGGGGTTTGGAAATGACAGGCGAATTCATAAAAAATACACTCACATAAATAAGATAATCCCAATAAACATAAGGAAAGATCATTCACAATTAAAAAAGTTAAGATAACTTAAACATTCTAAACAACCACATTATCCTCAATGGGAAGATTCAAACAACAACGTGACCCTGATTGAGCAGAAGAACGGGTCAACAAACTAGACTGCTGGATGCCTACTACCAGTCAACATTCGTACCACGAGTGTCGAGGTGTACGAATCCAGAATATTTGCCAATACCACCTTTGTAATGCCCCTGAGTACGTAACTGCCTAGCAACGTATGCAACATGGTAGGGCGAAATACCACGAAACTTGATATCACATGCCATATTTTGCATGTGGTAGGAATGAATCTTACCACGAACAGCCCGATTATAGCGCGGGTTACGATAGGCCGAGGTTATTTCCATCAGAGGAGCACCAATACGGGTAACCATTTTGTCGATTACCCTCAGAGTCGGAGCCATTTTTTCCCAATAGGCTTTAGGTGGAAGGCTGTTTTTAACAATACCACGTGATTTAAAATGAGGGGCAATTACCATCCGCGGCGTGATGTTACGTAAGTTCAGCTTCTGGATAAACTTGGCATAGCGTAAAACATCCGACCCTTTAGCTTGCACCCAAGCGTGGGGAATACCTGGAACTGGTTTATCATCAATCAGTCCAAAAAAGGCAGCCTCAGATCGAGGGGAACCAATGATCACACCTGCCGTGGTGAGGCTCGTTACAGCGAGGAAATTCCGGCGCGTTGCGGGCTTTAAACACTCAGGAATGCCTCCACCAACAAGGAATGGAGCAACCGGATCAGGCATAGTGATTCCATTATCGAACGAATCGATAATGTTTTTTTTCACTTGGTGTTGCCTTACATTTTTCCCCTCCCCCATGACAGATATATGTTGCCGCATCCTCCATAACTTGACCAGCAATTTTTTGTCAAACACCCGACCCTCAGCTAATGATCTTGTGATCATACAGTAAATCATAATGACCCAAACCCCATGTGAGCCAAATAATCAAAAAGACATCGATTAAAACTTCAGAGCTCTTCTCCATAATAGATTTTGACAAACTTTCTGCCCGTTTCGTCATCAAATCCACGCTCAAAGGCATTCTCACCCTCATCGCTGAATGATGGACCAAAACTTATATTCACCCCACAATCCAATTTCATCGTACTGCGGAAACGGTTGGCGGCCTTACGGGCTTCTTTTTTGGCAATGACGAAGTTGTCTTCAAGTGCCCCACCATCTTCATCATCCTGCTTTTCGCGATACTGATCAAATTTCTCAATCACATCAGGCTCCTTGAGTGCTTCCTGGCGGAAATGCTTCAGATCGAACTCGTCACGATCTTCAAAATACCCCATCGCCTGCCCTGCGATACGGGTGCGCTCCTCAGCCCCGACCTCCTCCGGCAGCCCTTCTTTGGCAAACGACACACACATGTCGGCGTAGCGGCGCGTCATGTAATCGTTATTCCTGCGAAACTTCACACCAAGAAAATCACGCATCCAGAAATGGGTGCCACTGCTGCTCTTATCGAATGTGTAAACAAGGAAACCATTTTCAGCATCCTGCTCGATGATCAGACAGCCTTTGTCTATCTTATCAGGAGAAATCCCTTGGTGCGCTATGAGTTCAAGGTTTCCATCGGTGTCCGCTACTTCAAGAAATGGCACTTTGCTCTCGGATTTTATAACGCTTAGTGCCTGCCGCGGCTCGCCATCGACTAATAAATCGGTCACCAGTGCAATACAGAGGTCACCCAGCTTAATATTCGGGTGTTTGGACTTGTTGTAAAGATGGCGAGCGATCTTGCGTCCGTGATCAAGCAAGTGGTCGGGCTCCTTAAAAATCGTTTTCGTGTAGCGGTAAACCTCGTTCAAATCTAATGATGAGTGATGCACAAACTGCTTTGCCTCGAGGTTTTTAAACGGCTTCAGAAAAGAGGGTGTGAGCACAGCAGCGTCCTCTTTGGAAAATCGGCATAGCTCTTTAGAGGTATGCAGCGGCTCGGAACGCAGCGGATTCCCCACCCGGGCGAGCGAAAGCGTCGATACGCCGGCACGGCGGAAGTTCAGGGTATGAGACATGAATTATTTGTTGGATTTCTCGATGTCAGACACATGCTGCCGAAAGTTAGCCAGCTCCTTATTTACCACGGGAAGTAATAAATAAAGCCCCACCATATTAGGTATTACCATGGCAAAAATCATGGCGTCAGACAACATCACCACATTACCCAATGAGGACACAGCACCCACAACAACCACACAACAAAAAATGATTTTATAGGCTAAGACCACCACTGGCTTATGACCTCCACACAAATAAATTACCGCTTGCTCACCGTAATACGACCATGAAATCATCGTAGAAAAGGCAAAGAGCAACACCGCAATCGCAAGAATCTTGGGAAAAGATTTAAATTTCTGACCAAAGGCGCGAGAGGTTTTGGTGACACCCTCAATCTTGACGAGCCCCTCATAATTGATCCAAGCGGTTTCCATTTCACCATTGTCTAAGTCTTTAATCCAAACTTGACCTCGCTCACCCAACTTCTTGTCTTCATCTTTCTTCTCCTTGCTAATGATTCGAAGTTCATCCCCCTGAGTGACAGAGCCTACTATTTCGACCATTGCTTTCGTCTTGTAGAGCGAAATTTCATCTTTCTCGACCACGGCATCTACTTTCCACACTCCAGTAATCACGAGCACCAATGCCGTCATGGTACAGACAATCACTGTGTCTGTAAAAGGCTCTAGCAATGCAACAAGACCTTCACTTGCAGGCTTTCGAGTTTTCACCGCTGAGTGAGCAATGGGAGCAGACCCGACACCTGCCTCATTAGAAAATGCCGCACGTTTAATTCCTTGAATTAGCACACCTACAATTCCACCTCCCACAGCCATTGGAGTGAATGCCCCTTGTATAATCATCTGCAATGCACTTCCAACCTGGTCGAGGTTTGTGGCAATGATTATCAAAGCCACAATTAAATAAATCCCACACATAAAGGGAACCAGAAACGAAGTCACACGAGCTATGACTACAATCCCTCCGATGATGACTAGACCGACTGCCACAGCAAGGATCACACCAAACCAGATCTTCTCGCCTTCGCCGTCAAAAACCCCAAATGAACTGACTACTTGGTCGGTAGCTTGATTCACCTGAAACATATTTCCTGCACCCAAAGCCCCACCAATACACATCACAGCAAAGAAAGTTGCTAACACTGCACCAACACCACCCAAACCCTTATCTTTCAGTCCACGACTCAAGTAATACATTGCACCACCACTCACCTTGCCGTTCTCATCAATCTTACGGTATTTCACGCCGAGCGTACACTCACAAAACTTAGTAGTCATGCCACACAACCCCATGAGAACCATCCAGAATGTGGCACCTGGACCACCCATGCTGATCGCCACTGCCACGCCAGCAATATTGCCGAGGCCCACGGTCGCTGAAAGTGCCGCCGTTAATGCCTGAAAATGGGTAATCTGCCCAGGAGCATCAGGATCCGTATACTTGCCACGAGCGGTACGCACTGCCAGCCCCACAGAGGTGATGTTAATAAACTTAAAGTAAATTGTGAGAAATATCGCCGTGCCACCCAGAATTAATAAAATAATTGGTAAACTCTGCCCTCCAACCTTGAGAGAGTAAAAAACTGCACTATCTGCCGCTTTAGCAATCGGCTCAAGCCAGCCATCAATTTTTTGAGCCATCGTTGTATCACCAGCCCGAGCAGTTGAGACCAAAAATAGAGGCAATAGAAAAAAACGAAGAAACAACAAAACAGGTGGGTGGGATTTCATAGCATCAATGATTTCAATACACACTGCCAGCTAGATACGGGGGGGCACAAGTAAAATTGCCTGTTACACTAGCTCACTCACAATCGCTTCCACCAATCCATCTATACTATGTGTTTCCGCTTGGATGACTTTCTGCTCTCCAAGCTCATTTAGTTTAGCCGTGGTAATTGGACCGATACTAGCCGCCTTACACTCATCCGGCCAAGGTAATTTAAGAGCGTGAAAATACTGTGCAGTGGATGAACTAGTAAATGTAACTATATCAGCTCCTTTATCGGAGAAACGGGCGGCCGCACCCGTCGGGTCCTCTACTTCTGACTCAATGCGATAAGCGATACACTCATCAACAATGGCTCTCATCTCAGTCAATCCATCCGACAAAATCGAACGCGCATTCTCAGGCCGCACCCACAAGATGGTTTGGCTGTCGACATCAAAGTCATTTCTAAATGAATCTAACAAACCCTCAGCGATATGGCGTTCTGGCACAAGGTCAACGGCGAAACGGTAGTCCTCAATGGCTTTTTTGGTGCCAGGACCCACAGCAGCAATACGCACCCCACCAATACTACGAGCATCCTTATACGTGGCAAAAAAAGCATCGAAAAAACGGCGCACACCATTAGTACTACTGAAAACTAACCAATCGTAGGTGTGAACATTTGCAACACCTTCTGCAAACTCCATCTTGTTCACAGGATCACAAATTTTCAATACGGGTAGTTCTATTACGTCTGCGCCAAGGTCAGACAGCTTCCTAACAAGTTCAGGTGCTTGCTCTTGGCTACGTGTAACTACAATACGTTTTCCCTGCAACGGACGATCTTCATACCAGTGTATTTTTTTCATTTCTTTGATTATGTTTCCTATGACGCCCACAGCTGGGGCCTTAAAATTTTCCTGCAGCGCGATATCTGCAATAGTTTCTAACGTTCCCGTGATAGTGCGCTGTCTCCCCGTCGTCGCCCATCGCGTCAGTGCGATAGGCGTAGCTGGATCAGCACCATGCGCAATGAGTTTTTCACAGTTATATCCTAATCTCGCTACCCCCATAAGAAACACCTTGGTTCCCGGTGCTTTTGCGAGTGCCTGGAAATCAAGCGTAGCTTCCGCTTTGTCATCTGCTTCGTGACCGGAAAAAATCGTCAGGGTGGACCCATAATCGCGGTGTGTGAGTGGAATACCCGCATACACAGGGCCAGCTAGTGCGGATGATATTCCCGGGACGATTTCAAACTCCATCCCCGCCTCAGCCAAAGCGGCAGCTTCCTCACCTCCTCGTCCAAAAATCATCGGGTCCCCACCTTTGAGCCTAACCACTGTTTTAGCTTCGCGAGTTTTTGCTACCAGCAGCTCGTTAATTTTATCCTGCGGCATTTTGTGGCTTGCCGCACGTTTACCGACGTCAATTTTTTCGCAGCCCTCCGGCGCCCATGTGAGAAGTTCAGCACTACTTAACGCATCATAAATCAGCACATCTGCTTGCGAGATGCAATCACGCGCCTTCAGTGTTACCAATCCAGGATCTCCCGGTCCAGCACCAACAAGATAACAGATACCACTCATCATAAAATCAGAGAATAGAGCTGCGCTGCCGTTTGCTCCGGCTCAGTAACAAGACCCTCGAACGATGCTTCCTTCGGCGCGTCATTACCATCTTCTTTAAACACACGAGCCGACATCGAAAGACAATCTCCATTTATTACGGTATGAACACCAACTGGAGTATGGCAACCAGCATCTAACAATCGCAAGAACTCTCGTTCAGCACGGCACTGAATCAGGGAAAGCGTGTGCGTAATCGCGATTGCGGCTGCGGTGGCATTGTCATCACCCACTCGCGTTTCAAAGCCAACGATACCCTGCCCTGCCGCGGGAAGAAAAACATCTGGCTCAAGCGCATGGGCAAAAATCCCATCAACCAGCTCACTATCAATATCATACCCGAGCCTAACAAGCCCAGCCTCGGCAAGCATGATGCCATCCAGCCCTGGGTTCTCCGCGAGCTTTTTCATACGCGTGGGCACGTTGCCACGGATATCGACAAGCTGGAGGTCTGGCCGCAAGTGGAGCAACTCTCTCTGGCGGCGCACACTACTCGTGGCAACCACCGCATTCTCTTTGAGTCCGGTAAGGCCACCCCCTGTTTTACTGAGCAAAACATCCCTAACAGGAGCACGCTCTAATACACCCGTGATGGCAAAGTTCGGTGCTAGCACAGTCGGCACATCCTTCATGCTATGAACAGCCAGATCGATCTCACCATTTTCCAACGCAGTTTCCAGCTCCTTCGTGAACACCCCCTTATCTAACACCCCTTCAGATTTCGCTACCTGTGACAGCGGCACATCTGTCCTTCTGTCACCCGTTGTCTTGATGACCTTGCGAATCACCTGCCTGCCTGGAAATACCTCAGCAAGTGCCTTTTCAGTCATTTCTGCCTGCACAAGAGCCAATGCACTCCCTCGGGTTCCGATAATAAGTGGTTTCATAATTCTTGCTCGATAATTTTTTCACAAAGACGCACCTGATGTTGACGGGACTCTTTAGCCTCCTCAGCAAGGTGCTGCAGCTTATCGATATCGTAAAGATAGACTTCATCAATTTCGCTGACGGCAGCCTCAATATCACGCGGCACAGCTATATCTATGATGAAAAGTGGGCGGTATTTGCGTTTTCGTCTCACTGCTTGTATCTGAGCTGCCTTGAGAACAGGCTCTGAGGATCCAGTAGAGGAAACGATTATATCCACTCGTGACAGCACATTTTCCCATTGGTCGAATGGCACGGCTGTGCCATCTAATTCGGCAGCTAGGTCTTCCGCTT
>JABHEX010000242.1 GCA_018676385.1 Akkermansiaceae bacterium | reverse complement strand
TCCATTTTACCATTAAGAAATGCTCTCTGACTAAACTCACCAGCTCCAGCCGGCAGCACTCCGACATCAAGTAACCTCTGCAAAACCCGCCGCATCACCAATACGCCGCCGTGACAGGCGATCTCCACCGTGTCCTCACCGGTGTAGCTGCGTGGACCATGAAAACAAGTGGCTAGCACCTCATCGATCGTTTCGCCATCGGTATCGACAATTTTTGTCAGTGTGGCAATACGTTCCTTCATAGCACCGCAGGCTTGGGACCCAGGTAGACACTGACTCAGAAGTGAAAACGCCTCTTGTCCACTCACACGGATCATGCCTATCGCGCCCATTCCGGGAGGTGTGGCAATGGCGGCAATCGTTGATTCCATGATTCTGTGCTACCTCGGTGCTGGCTCTCCCATGGAAGCAGTTTCGGCGCCTTCCATCTCATCACCCGTGGCGAGCGACTCCCAGCACACAAGTCGCTTAATTCCTAGAGTTGATGGAATTTCATTACTCCACTCAAGCTCTATCGTAGCCGTCTTATGAACTCGGCCCCAATTCTTCCCCTGCCAATTAAGCCGCGAAAGAACATTCCCTAACTTGGAACCCACCTCGACTGGCAGTCTGACGAAATCTGCCGGATAGGCAAAATCCTCAAAACGATAGGTTCTCACTGATGGATCACGCCGATATCGATGGCTTAAAGATTCACTAGCCACTACACGGAACATCATTGATTTCCCCGGCTTTCCGTAACTTGTAAAGTTCTTTAAACTCCTCGTTTTTCCTTGGATGAAAACTGAGGTGTCAAGCTTGAGCTTACCATCTATTTCCTTAAAAAAAGCATTGATCCGAATTGGCTCAGATAAATTATCACCGTCAATACGACGCGCCTCTTCTAGGAATGATGTCTTCTGCTTAACCAATTCAGTATCACGCAACTCTCCGGGGGCGAAATATTCTCTTATGTTTAATGGGGCCGGCTGAGGGCGTTGCATTAAAAAAATCTCATACCATCGGTGCGCAGATATTCCCGTCGTTTGACCGAGGTAGTATGTAGGGGCTTTTCTAGCGTCTTTTTTCTTTGGATGATATACCCTAAGTTCGTCCATCACACCTTTGTTGCTAGTGACATTTTTCAAACGCTCCTCAGGAGTCGAGTTATCGGTGAATGCCTTAATTACCTCAGAAACATCGTTGCCCAAACTTCTCTTCAAGAGAGCTTCTTCTGACACATCAGCGTTCTCATTACCTCCATGCGCAGATGAGCCCACAACAGAATCGCCTCGATCTTGTTGCCAACTTTCAGCAAACCAAGCAATGAGGCAGCCGACGAAAATTAGGAATAATGCCGTCATTATTGCAGCAACGGGTTGGGACATAGCCAGTTTCCCCCTATCAGCATGGGATACTTTCTCTCCACAATGAGGACACGACAGCGCTAACATAGGGGTATCCACCGGAAAACAGATGTGTTCCTGGCAAGACTTACAGGCAAAGCTAGCATTGGAGGTTATGGATACGCCACTCTTCATTGTGATCTACTATTAGTGGTACTATCATAATTGATAGCTATCAAGTGTCAACCTTGCATCACTTCGTCGAGCACCTCGATACAGCGCTCATTCTCAGGCATCGTTCCAATGGAAATACGCACCCACTCAGGCAGCTTATAACCGCTCATAGCCCGCACAATAACGCCCCTCTCAAGCATCGCTTGAAATACAGCATCACCAGCACCTACCTTAACCAGCACAAAATTTGCTGCACTCGGAACATACTCAAGTCCGCGTTTTGTGAACGCCCGCTCATAAAAAGTCAAACCTGCACGATTCAGCTCCATTGTTTTTGCTACATGCTCAGCATCATTCATAGCAGCCAACGCCGCCGCCTGAGCCATGGAGTTAGCATTAAACGGCTGACGTGCCTTTTGCAATACCATCGCCACCTGAGGGGAGGCCAAGCCATAACCTATTCTCAATCCAGCCAGTCCATACGCTTTAGAAAAAGTACGTAACACACAAACATTGCGTCCTTCACGCACATATTTCACAGTATCCGGCGCATCATCTAAAAACTCGTAATACGCCTCGTCCAGCACCGCCACCACATGATCAGGAAGCCGATCCATGAATCGGTCTAAAACCTCCTGATTCACCATCGTACCAGTCGGGTTATTCGGATTCGCGATAAACACCAACCGCGTGTCGCTTGTAATAGCGTCCGCCATGCCATCCAGATCGTGAACAAAATCAGGATCCGCCACCTCAACATATTTAGCTCCAAATAAGGTTGCCATTAGCTTATACACCACGAATGCATGCTCCGCAGCAATCAGCTCAGTTTTTGGATTGAGAAAACAATGGCATAGTAGCTCAATGATCTCGTTGGATCCATTACCCAAAACTACATTAGCCAAATCCAAATCATGATGATCCGCCAATGCTTGTCTTAGCTTGTAGCCACCACCATCGGGGTAAATATGCACACCAGATGCTTCACTATTCATCGCCGCAATGGCTGCTGGCGCTGGCCCAAGGGGATTCTCATTAGATGCAAGCTTAACGATAGCATCAGGATCAAGCCCAAGCTCACGGGCAGTCTCCTCAATGGGTTTTCCTGGCTCGTAAGCCACAAGATCACAAACAAATTGATTGGCGAAGTGGTGAATCGACATGACTGAAGGATAAGCAAATGGTTTATAATGCGCAACGCTATATCACACCTGTGCCGTGTAGATACTAGCCACCCCGCAGGTCAATGGCTCAGCCACAGCATCGCGAAATCCATTCGCGACAATCAGTTCACACATCTCCGAGCCACTGGGGAACTCTTCGATAGTTCCCGCTAAATACTCATAAGCATCCTTTTCACCCGTCATTAATCCAGCAATCTTCGGCAAGACCTTATTGAGGTAAAAGCGATAAGGCCCTCGCAGAATCCCCGTCGGCAAGGAAAAATCTAGCACCAGCAGATGTCCTCCAGGGCGCACCACACGTGACATTTCCTTCAATGCACCAGGCCAACTCGCCATGTTACGCAATCCAAACGCCACCGTAAGTACATCAAATGCATCATCCTCAAATGGCATATTGAGAGCATCGGCCACAACCGTCTTATTAACCCCTCCATCCGTTGCATAAGCCAGCATTTCCTCACAAAAATCTGACCCCGTGACTTCAGTCTTTGGGCATTTTTTCTGAATTTCTAGTGCAAGATCTCCAGTTCCTGTGGCTGCATCAAGCACCTTAACCGGCTTCCACCCTGCTACTATTCTTCCTACTTTCTTTCGCCAGAGAATGTCTGTGCCCATGCTGAGCACGTGGTTAGTAGACACGTAACGATCAGCAATGCGGCTGAAAGCCTTTCTTACGTATTTTGGATCCTGCACGTGGTTATGATAAATGATAAATCTCAACTATCAAGTCAGTCAGGAAGGATGTCACGGTAGATTCCAGGATCGCTCCCGGGAATTTCAACAGCTCCACAAACCTTCTCGTAAAAATCACGTGGCCCCACCCCACCGATCATACCATAGACATACCCAAGATCCTTAAGACCCTCCATACACTTGAACAGAAGAGCTTTGCCAATTCCAGTACCACGTGCGCATTCACTCACACCCGTAGGACCGTAAAATCCTTTGGCCGTAGTTTCATAACATGCAAAACCAAGTATCTCTTTGTCCTTAGTCGCGATGTAACAAGTCACAGGCTGACGGGAAAACGCAATCTTCACCTCGCTTTCCCATTTCGGAGAAAAATGCACACCT
>JABHEX010000241.1 GCA_018676385.1 Akkermansiaceae bacterium | reverse complement strand
CTCGCACTCCGATCCCACGGCTCCAACTGCAACGTAAATATCTCAGGCAACTACATATCCGACATGCGTAACATCCTCGGGGATACGCCTGGCACTCATCAGTTCACGGGCATATACTGCCTGGAGCCAGAAATCTTACCACTGATCCCAGATATTGATATTGTCTCGATCGTACCGGCATTCATCGAATTAATAAAACAAAACAAACTAGGTGCCGTGGTGCTCGATGATGGTGACTGGTTTGATATCGGCGACCCAAAAGCTTACAGAGATGTTCACCAGTACCTGCGAAAAAATCGTACGGATGCCATTCACCCAGATGCCGTTATTGACCCCAGCGCCAAAATAGATTGTGGAACTTGCGTGATCAGTCCCGGCGCCAAAATTGGCCGAAATGTGCAGCTTCACGACACTATAGTCTGGCCAAATGCTACCGTCGACGCCAATAGCCAATACGACCACGCGATCATCACATAGTCTTTCTGTCTTGCATCTTATCCATTGCCTCTTACCCCCACCCCATGCCAGCTGACACCCTACTGACTGCCGTCCGCACCCACCTTGAGCTCGGGCCCACACACACCTGTGTGATGGAGCCCATTACCAAAGGCGCCTCTGGTCGTACGATCATTCGATTAAAGCCGGATGGATTCCCTACATACATCGGTATCCATTATACTATGGAGAGGAAAGATAACGCCAACTACCTTCCTGTCTCAGATTTTCTTCGTGATGCTGGCTTCAATGTACCGGAGGTACTCTATGATAATCCTGGCAGACGCGTAGCGCTGATTGAGGATCTGGGAGATACCGATCTACTCAGTATGAAGGACGAACCTTGGGAAAAACGTGAGCCGATCTACCGGTCCGCCTTTGAGCAGCTCGACAAGCTTTTCTATACCCGTGCTCCGAAGGATCTACAATTTCAGCCCGAATTCGACGAGGCGATGTACCGATGGGAACAGAACTACTTTTTTGATCAACTCGCAGATGAATACCTCGGGATGAATCCAGCTATCGTCGATGAACTTGCCGAGCATCCTGCTCTATATCAAATGGCCAAAGACCTAGGTGCCTCCTCGCGTAACCTCGTGCACCGTGATTTTCAGAGCCAAAATATTATTGCTAACGATGGCAAGGCCTGGCTCATCGATTTTCAAGGTATGCGGCGTGGACGCCAGGAATATGACATCGCATCCCTGATTTACGATCCTTACATGAACCACTCTGCCGAGGAACAGCAGAAGTTATTAGATCTCTGGGAAGACGTTTCCGAGGAGGAACCGATAGCGCCTATCATGCAAAAATGTGCGGCGCAGCGGCTAATGCAGGCGATGGGTGCATATGCAAAAATTGGTCGCCAACCCCACCAAGAATGGTATTTACAGCATATCCCGACCGCCGCTAACATCCTCCGTGGCATAATAAAGGGTTCCGACCTCGAGGAGCCATTGCTCCCAGTGCTCGATGAAATCAAATAACCGAAGATCTCAATTATTGATCACCACCCTCGCATTATGCGTCGGCGTATGGATGCTTTTTTGGGGACACAAGATCGAGTGGGTAAAACTTTTTGACGTAGCCATTGTCAGAGGTGTTGATATCACACCAAACACGTTGCATGAGTACGACCCAGCAACGCAAAACATCTCGACTCAATCACTTGTCACCAATTACGAAAGCGCAAAAACATTTCAAAAAGTCATTATCAACGATGACTCAGAACGTATCTTCGAAAACAACCCTCCGTCAGCACTCGATTACGCAGTGCTCCTGGAAAGCTTATACAACCGTGGATACCGATACGCAAATATTACAACACGGATGCACTGGGATGATAATCCAGAGCTCCTCGCTGAAGGGCTAAAACTACGCCTCACGTTATTTAATTCAGTGGTAATCCCACTCGCAGTCACCCGTGGCCCCAACACCAGCGCTTTACCGCCAATGCTAGTGCGCACAATCATTCCAAACTCACAAATCCACGGTGATACTCGATACGTTCCGCTAGTGAACCGGCTAGCTATAGCAAATCACATCATAGGCGACGCTGAAAATGTCTTAGCTGGCTTCTACAAAATAGAGAGTAATCCACCAAGTAAAGGGCAAACGGCGATGCTCGCACGCTGGAACGACAAAGGAATAATCCCTTCTTACGAATTGCTCACAATCATGCAGGCACATTCAGTCTTACCGAGTCAAGTTACAATACATTGCGGCAAAAATATCAGACTGGGTAAAAATGGTCCAGTGATCGAGATCGATAGATACGGTCAAACGACCACAGCAAACCCATCAAAAAAAAGCATTCCACTACCACCACTGCAGGCAGACAAGCTCATCACACAACAAAAATCTATAACCACCATTGATTCGATTGCGCTCATCCACGCCAAAGGAGAGCGCACAGAGCAAACAAACACTATCAATCTTGAACGTCTCAATGAAACACTCAAAATGACCTATGCACATCCGATGCTGGATGAAGGCATAACCCACCAGTTACTGCCACGTTGGGCGAAACTCATTATCCTCTTTGATTTAGCAATCATCGTCTTTGGGTTAACCTCTCTGAGCCAAAGATATAGGCACCTTGGTTTTGCCCTCACCGCAGCTATCACCCTGCCCCTGCTTTATGCTTTGATGAACCTAACTCAGCACTGGATGGCATTATCCTCGCCCCTCGCCATAGTTCTAACTGGTTGGCTCATGACATTTACGAAAAATTACAAAACACCTACGATCCCTGAACAAACTATCAATGCTCATTCCGGTGATTGATTACAAGGACGGGCAAACAACGTATCCTGTCTATCGGCCAAATTGCCGAACACGAGTCGGCCGGCGTGCCAACAGATAAATTAGAGCGCCAATCCAGCCAAGGAGGGCGATCACGATAACCCAAGTCACTTTGTCATTTCCTTGATCTGATTCCTTGGTAATGCAGTCAATTAGCATCCAGATCCAGAAACTTATTAGCAGCAGGCTGAAAATCGCAATAACCAACACAACAACCAGTTCTGGAGATACCATTTGACCAATTACACAGCACTATTGGCATGCGGAGTTCAAAGATTATAGAATATGATAACTTTAATCCTGTTCAGAGTCTGATTCATGCTCAGAGGCCTTACCAGTTCCTTGCACCAATTCGTCATCATCATTGAACTCCATGTCCTCATCACCTTGGTCATCAGGGTCAATCAGGTTACCGTGGCTGAGTAAGAAATGACGCTTCTGCTGCGGCTTCGGCAGAGGTGAAAGCATCATTGTAGCAGCTCGCCCAGCAAGGCGAGGCCGCTGATCAACGTTTGCCATATCCTTCAGATCCTCACCTACCTTTTTCAGCACCTCAATGCCAATCTCTTTGTGCGCATTTTCACGCCCACGAAACTGAAGCCGCACGCGCACCTTGTTCCCTTGTTCAAGAAATTGTTCAGAACGCGCCATCTTGATATCATAATCGTGCTTGTCAGTTCCAACACGCAGCTTAATTTCCTTAACACGGGTCACGGACTTCGCCTTCTTTTTCTTCAGCTTAGACTGCTCGTATTTATACTTTCCGTAGTCACAAACACGACAAACCGGAGGTTTAGCATTCGGCGCAACTTCCACGAGGTCAAGCCCGACAGATTTGGCTTTGTCAACAGCTTCTCTTGCGCTCATGACACCGAGTTGTTGATCTTCATAAACGACACGCACCTTGGGCGCACGAATATAGTCATTGACTCTGGTTAGGTCACGACGACCGCGGTAGGGTTTCTTTTTTGGTTTAGCTATGGTGTTCTCCTTTAGTTGTTTGTTGGAAAATATTATACTTGGCGAAAAATCAGAGCAAAAGAATAGAGCAAATCACTCCGATCCGCTGGGTAAGAAAATATGCCAAAATCAATACGCATAAAAAAATCAACAGCCACGAGCGGGATCAAAGCTCCCGGTTAGCGATTTCCTGTTGGATATTACGGACAAATTCATTGACTGGCATGGCACCCAAATCATCTCGATCTCGGTGTCTAACGGAGACCGTGCCACTTTCTGCCTCACGCGCTCCGATGATTATCATATAGGGCACACGGTCTAGCCTGGCAAGACGAATTTTTGCTCCCACTTTGTCAGCATTTCTATCAGCACTAACACGCACACCAGCATCAGCCAGTGCCGCCACCGCATCATTTGCGGCATCATTGAACTTTTCAGAGATCGGCAATACCCTAACTTGCTCAGGCGCAAGCCAAGTTGGAAATTTCCCTTCGAAATGCTCAATGAGTAAACCAGTGAAGCGCTCAAGCGATCCAAATGGCGCACGGTGTATCATTACCGGCCGGTGAGGTTTGTTATCCGCTCCTATGTAAGACAGGTCAAATCGCTCAGGCAAATTATAATCTACTTGCACGGTGCCGAGCTGCCAGTCACGGCCAATGACATCCTTGACGACAAAATCGATCTTCGGTCCATAAAAAGCCGCCTCCCCCTCTTCCTCGGTATAATCTACACCCAGTGTCTCCACCGCCTGGCGTAGGGCGTCTTCCGCTTTGTCCCAGTTCTCGGCATCACCAACGTATTTATCGCTATCAGGATCACGTAGTGATAACCGCACACTGTATTCGTCCATACCAAGCGTCTGAAGAACTTTTTTCACCAGCGCTAGGCAACTCTCAACCTCCTCTGCAACTTGATCAGGAGTGCAGAAAAGATGGGCATCATCTTGAGTAAATCCACGCACACGCGTCATGCCACCGAGCTCACCCGACTGCTCCCAGCGATAGACTGTTCCAAACTCCGCCAGCCTGATGGGAAGATCACGGTAGCTGTGATGATCACTAGCATAAATTTTGATATGATGCGGACAATTCATAGGCCGCAGCATGTAACCCTCGATCGTGCCGGTGTTCAGACCATTGGTGAGTACCGAGCACGTGGCATTTTCATCAGATAACTTGTCCAGGGCATCACGCTCCGGAATCGCAGCAAACTGACTCTCTTGGTAATATGGAAAATGACCCGACGTCCGATAAAGATCCAACTTACCTATGTGCGGCGTAAACACCTGTGAGTAACCCTGCTTATCCAGCTCACCAGTAATAAAATCTTGGAGCGCACGGCGCAACAATCCACCTTTGGGCTTCCACAGGATCAACCCCTGACCCACCGCCTCATCAATATGAAAAATCCCCAGCTCCTTACCGAGCTTCCGGTGATCACGCTTCTTTGCTTCTTCTAGTTTCTCAAGATGCTCAGTGAGCATGGTCTTATTCTTAAAACACGTCCCGTAAATACGCTGAAGCTGCGGACGAGTATTGTCACCCTTGTAAAACGCACTCGCCACACTCATTACCTTAAATGCCTTACAGTTCCCTGTCCGACCCACGTGCGGACCAGCACAAAGATCCCAGAAGTCACCATTCTTAAAAATCGAGATTTCCTCATCCTCAGGAATATCATTAAGTAAATCTACCTTGAATTGACTCACCGCGTCCCGCTCAGACAACGCGCCAAGTCGCCCGACCTTCGCCAGCGCCATCGCCTCATCACGTGAAACCACCATCTTTTCAAAAGTCTGGTTCTCCTTCACAATCTTCTTCATCTCCACCTCAATCTTCTCGAAGTCATCCGGCGTAATCGAGTGCTTCAGATCGATGTCATAGTAAAACCCAGAGTCGACCGGTGGCCCGCCCGCAAGCTGCGCATCCGGCCAAATTCTTAACACAGCCGTGGCGAGCACGTGCGCACACGAGTGCCTTAGTCGCTCAAGGTCGGACATCTGGTGACGCTCGTCCAGCGTCTTACGTTCATGGTTCTCAGACATTGCGGCGCAAAAAAGCCACCATGGGCGAGGATTTGCAAGCATTTACGGGGAGGTATTTTGACAGCCTTAAGATGATTTAAATAAATTTTTTAACCACATAGACATTACGGCGATGCTCACAATCGCTTTATACGTTTGCTGTGGATTAATTTATTCATGGCTATTTGAGTGATCAAAAACCACATCTCTACCATCACAACTTACCTATGGAACCCTCGGAAACTTAGAGAAGTCGGGCTCGCGTTTTTCGATGAAAGCATTTTTACCCTCTTTACCCTCCTCACTCATATAATAGAGCATGGTGGCATTACCGGCGAGATCCAACAACCCCATTTGGCCATCACAATCAGCATTCAATGCAGACTTTAGGCAGCGCATCGCTATGGGTGAGTGCTGGAGCATTTCACGGCACCATTTGACGGTTTCGCTTTCTAGATCAGCGAGCGGCACCACGGTGTTCACCAAACCCATCTCTAACGCTTGCTCGGCGGTATACTGCCGACACAAATACCAAATCTCACGAGCTTTTTTCTGACCAACAATTCTCGCCAAATAACT
>JABHEX010000240.1 GCA_018676385.1 Akkermansiaceae bacterium | reverse complement strand
GACGCTGGAGAATTTGATTTTTCCATCGAACTCGAGGACATCCACATGAATATCGAGTCGGCACTGACCAAAAAAATCGGCGCCGCTGGCGCTAAACTCCACACCGCTCGATCTCGCAACGACCAAGTCGCTACCGATACTCGGCTCTATTGCCGTGAGGAAATTGACACCCTCACCGCCCACCTAACCGACCTCCAACGCTCGCTACTCAAGCAGGCCGGAGATTACGCTTCGGCTGTCATCCCTGGCTACACCCACCTTCAGCGTGGTCAGCCCGTCACCGTGGGACATCACCTCCTCGCTTATGTGGAGATGATCGACCGCGACAAATCACGCCTCGCCGACTGCAAAAAGCGGCTTAACGTTTCCCCGCTTGGATCAGGTGCCCTTGCTGGTTCTACGATTAATCTTGATCGTCAGCAAATTGCTGAGGAATTAGGCTTTGATCGGGTCAGCACCAATTCCATGGATGCTATCTCTGACCGCGATTACATCGCCGAGTTTCTCTTTGTGATAGCACTAGTTGGCACCCACCTCTCCCGGCTTTCAGAAGATCTTATCCTCTGGTGCAGTTCTGAGTTTGGTTTTGTCACTCTATCCGATGCGCACACCACAGGATCATCTCTGATGCCGCAGAAAAAAAACCCAGATGTTTGCGAACTCACACGCGGCAAGACAGGTCGACTCTATGGTAACCTCGTAGCACTACTCACCGCCGCGAAGGGACTGCCACTCACTTACAACCGTGACCTGCAAGAAGACAAAGAACCGCTGTTTGATTCCATTGACACTCTCAAACTCGCACTTCGGGTAAATACAGAAATGATTGCAAACATGCAGATCAATGTTGAAGCCTGCGAGACTGCCGCGTCTGACCCTATGCTATTAGCAACGGACCTCGCAGACTACTTGGTCAAAAATGGAGTTCCATTTCGTCAGGCACACGAACTTGTCGGTCAGGCGGTTGCCGCCAGTGTGGAGTCCGGCACACCTCTCGACCAACTCGATCTCACCAAGATTTCCGAGCACTACGGAGCCGACGCCAACAAGGTGTTCAGCCTACAAACTGCGCTTGCAGCCAGAACCAACTCTGGCGCCCCTAGTGTAAAGAATGTGATAGCAGAAATAGCCCGCTGGCAGGAATCCCTCTAGGTGAATGGGACGCATTTTTCACGTGCAGCCTGGTGGAAACGTGGTAGCTTACATTACGTTATGAATTATTACCTTTCTCTAGTCGCTACCATCTCCGTATTCACTTATTCCGCTATCCCACAAGCGAGCGCTCACTGCCAAGTTCCATGCGGTATTTACTCAGATGATACCGTGCTCACCGATCTGCAAACACACCAAAAGACTATCGCCAAGGCGATGTCACAGATCAACGTGCTTTCCAAAAATCCAGCAAAGCACGCCAACCAAATCGCGCGCTGGGTCACCAATAAAGAGGAACACGCAACCACCATACAGAACACAATGTGCCAGTATTTCCTCGCTCAGCGACTCAAGCTCGAAGAGCAAGACAGCAACAGAAATACATATCTAAAGAAGGTCATTCTTGTGCATAAAATTATCGTGCTCTCGATGAAGTGCAAACAAACAACTGACGCAGCAAATGCCCAGGAACTTCACGATGTCATCAATGAATTCACCAAAGCCTATACCGCAAAGAAATAATTACCTGCGGGCAACATTCACTGTGTGACAAATGTCACACGATTTGCCGTCGCAACCACGAGCAGAGCAATATTCCCTGCCGTAGAAAATAATCTGGAGGTGCAACTTGTTCCATTTCCCCTCCGGGAAAAGTCTTTTGCAATAGCGCTCAGTCTCAACAACATTCTTACCCGGAGCAAGTCGCCAGCGTTTTGCAAGGCGGTGAATGTGCGTATCCACAGGAAAAGAAGGAACACCAAATGCCTGTGCCATAACGACCGATGCAGTTTTGTGCCCTACCCCCGGAAGCGCCTCCAATGCAGCCCAGTCCTCTGGCACGTCGCCGCCGTGCTGATCGAGCAGAATTTTGGATAAATCCGAGATCGCTTGAGATTTCCTCGGCGACAAACCACAAGGACGGATGATCGCTTTGATGCGCTCCACTGGAACCTCAGCCATCGCATCGGGAGTAGTCGCCAGCTCAAACAACGCAGGGGTAACCTGATTCACACGCACATCGGTACACTGGGCAGATAGGAGGACTGCCACTAAGAGCGTGAAGGAATTTGTATGATCCAACGGGATTGGTGTCTCCGGATAGAGCTCCTCCAATCGCTTTACTATAAAATCTGCTCGCTGTTGTTTGGTCACAAGAAAATTCCTACATGCTAGTAGAAAATATATCAGTAAAAAATCAAAGCGCACCGTGCTTCTGAAGCTCTCTAATGGCCACGCCGTTACGCATCTTGTGCTTGCAGCGCATATACATGGAGAAACAATGGCGATAGCGTTTGCGCCCCTTAAGTAAAGCTAGGCTGCGTTTGTAAGATCCCCATTGAATCACAGTGATCTCAACATAACGCGTTCCCCACTTTTTCATTTTGCCAATAGATGGCTTGAAGATATCAACGGTATTAGTGCCCACCAGAGCCGAGCCATAGTCATCAACCACATATGTGTGCGGCAGACCTTTAATTTTGAACGTCGTACCGAGCGGGTAGACTGCCCAGTCGGCTGCTGCACTGCGGATTTTGCCATATTTTAAAATCCCGCCACTTGCATTCATGCGCCCATGTGCACCAGGTTCGTTCTCCATATGGGAATATGCTGTAGCTCGGACGTAACGCGTCCGGACTGCATGGTTTGTGTAGGTTG
The DNA here is from genome assembly GCA_018676385.1 of Akkermansiaceae bacterium. GTDB lineage: Bacteria > Verrucomicrobiota > Verrucomicrobiia > Verrucomicrobiales > Akkermansiaceae > Oceaniferula. The sequence goes on along the minus strand of JABHEX010000240.1, from coordinate 1,321 downwards.
GCATCCCATGCTTGTCTTTGTAGAGCATTTGAGATCTAGCAATTGTAGCAGTAGACGCGGGCGCTGGCAGAAACTCTTGAGATGATTTGAAGTTAATTTTGGCGAGCGGCATATACGAACAACCAGTCAAACAAACGACAAAAACGATTGTTAGCCTTCTAATGAGAATACGTGTAAGCGACATAGATCTGGTTGATGGTTAGGTTTAGCACTAATTATTCCATGTAAAGTTGCAAACTTGCCAGCATTGCACGTTCATTCATACCTCGCTCAGTGATGGATCTCAAGACTTTTCACGTAGATCTTAAGCTCATGTACGCCTCCTCAAAAACCCACAACTAACTTATAATTATTGCCTTACCTTAAGGTCGTCCCGCTCCAGGTTGGTTTGCTTCACATAATGTAGACATTCCTAAATATTTGTATCCCATAAAGAAGTCAGGCTGCCCCAGTAAAAAATAGCCCCCATTTCCTGTTGCTTTTTGCTCTAGTCCTTTTTGCTACTTAGCCCATTTTAGCTGCATCACTAAAATTTAAACATCTACATCTCCAGAGTTTTGCAAGCTAGAGACATTTCATGTTGTGCCTCTCCAAACCTATGTCATCATACATCCGCCGAGCATGATAGCCGGATAGTATTTATGCAGAAAAAGATTATTATTATAGGTGCTGGGCCAGGAGGCCTCACCAGCGGCATGATCCTAGCCCATCGTGGTTATGACGTAACCATCCTAGAAAAGGCAGCTGTAATTGGCGGCCGAAATGCCCCTATACAGGCAGGTGATTACACATTTGATACAGGGCCAACTTTTCTCCATCAGAAGTTTACACTCGATGAAGTTTTTGCCGAAACAGGGCGCAAGCCAGAGGATTACATGGAATTTGTAAAACTCGATCCCATGACCACATTAACTTGGGGTGATGTGTCTCTTGAAACCAGCTTCAATCAGGAAACCATGAAGCAGAACATCGAAGCTGCTTTTCCCGGAGAATCAAAAAACTACGAGCGGTTCATGCAGGATCATGCCACCAAACTCCGCACAATATTCCCATGCTTACAAGGCGCATATCACAAACTAGGCAGCTATTTTAAACCCTACATGCTCAAGGCGCTTCCATACGTAGCAACGACGAAGTCGGTGATGGATGTTCTGGGTGAGTATTTTGATGATGAGCGGCTCAAGCTAGCATTCACCTTCCAAGCGAAATACTTGGGAATGTCACCTTGGAACTGCCCAGCACTATTCAGTATTCTCTCCTACATCGAATATGCTCACGGAATTTACCACATACAAGGCGGTCTCTCTAACATATCGGCGGG
>JABHEX010000239.1 GCA_018676385.1 Akkermansiaceae bacterium | reverse complement strand
CACACTTTTAATCTCGATGAGTATATCGGACTGCCAAAAGAACATGAGCAATCCTATTACCGCTTCATGTGGGACAACCTCTTTAACCACATCAATATCAATCCCAACAATGTCCACATCCCCGACGGAATGACGGCAGACGTTCCGCTCACCTGCACTGCATACGAAAAAAAAATCGAAGATGTCGGAGGCATCGACCTCCAAGTGTTAGGCATCGGCTCTGATGGCCACGTCGGCTTCAACGAACCCACTTCATCATTCGCTTCACGCACCCGCATCAAAACCCTAACGCGCCAAACCGTGGCCGACAATGCACGTTTTTTCGAAGGTGATGAATCACAGGTCCCTCGTCACTGCATCACCATGGGGATTGGCACGATCATGGACGCGCGAATGAACCTCATGCTCGCCTTTGGAGAAGGGAAAGCCGAAGCGGTAGCAGCGATGGTTGAAGGGCCTGTTTCGTCCATGGTGCCCGCATCGATCCTGCAGCATCATCCCACCGCAAAAATCTTTATTGATGAAGCGGCGGCGGCCAACTTACGTCTGGCTGACTACTATCGCTGGACCTACGACGGCAAACCAGATTGGCAGGCAGATGCCTAACAAATAGGCAAGCCTACCTCGGCAAATAAGTAAGCCTGCCTTCGGTCACATGGACAGCATCTACAACACGCTCAAGAACGTCGCGTCCAAATTTTCCCTCAACGGTGAGTTTATCGGTGGCGAACCCTACGGCAGCGGCCATATTAATGACACTTACGCCGTGTCGATCAAACAAGGCGATAAGACTGTTCGATATATTTTTCAAAGGATCAACCACGAGATCTTCAAGAACCCAGTGGCACTGGTAGAAAACATCGCCCGTGTGACACGGCACATTCACAACAAGCTCCAGCAGACAAATACAACTGATATCGACCGACGCACACTCACCTTGATACCGACGATTGATGGGGATAATCTCCTCACCGATAACGAGGGACTCTACTGGCGTGCTTATATTTTTATCGAAAACGCAAAGACCTACGACATCATTGAATCAACGGATCAGGCTTACAAAGCCGCACAGGCATTCGGTCAGTTCCAATGCCAGCTAGCTGATCTCCCTTCCCCGCGCCTGATCGAGACTATTCCACAATTTCATCACACTCGGTCGAGGTATGATGCTCTGCTCCAGGCAGCTGACATAGACTGCTGCGGGCGGGCGGCATCGGCGCACAAGGAAATCGCTTTCGCCAAGGATCACGAATCGGTGGTGGATACTCTGCTCGACCTACAAGCATCTGGCGATCTACCCGAACGCATCACCCATAACGACACCAAGCTGAACAACGTCATGATTGATGACGATACAGGCGAAGGCATATGCGTCATTGACCTAGATACCGTCATGCCGGGACTAGCCCTCTACGACTTTGGCGACATGGTCCGCACGGCAACTAATACAGGCGCCGAAGACGAGCGTGATCTGTCTAAGATCTCTATGGATATCGACATGTTCGAGGCGCTCACCCTGGGATACCTTTCGACAGCTGGCTCGATGCTGGTTCCCAAGGAAATAGAATACCTTCCGTTTTCTGGAAAACTTATCGCTCTGGAAATCGGTCTTCGCTTCCTCACTGACTACCTTCAAGGTGACGTCTATTTTAAAACCCATCGCGAAGGACATAATCTGGACCGATGCCGAACACAGTTCAAACTTATGCAGTCAATCGAAGAACAAGAAAAGGTAATGCAACAAATAGTCGCCACTGCGACCGATGCGCTCATTAACAACTAACTCAAATCCGTTTTACGATTTGAAAGCGTTAGTAAAACGCAAAGCGTAGAGAGGGACAAGGTATCTGGCACAATTTGCCGCCAATAAGGCACTGATACCCCTTCATTTCCTGACACATATCCGCGTCATGGTTCTTGACTCCTCGCTGTATGACCCCTAGCTTGCCGCCCCGCTCTACGCAGACTATTTTTTACTACCAGCCACCATGAACATCACCGTTGATAAGCAACTCGCTGAGTGCGCCGCCACTCTACGCGCCGAAATCCCCGCCGACAAAGCCAAGGACGAACGCAAAAAAATCGTGCAAGCATTTGGCTCGCAAGCAAAAATCCCCGGATTCCGTCCAGGTAAAATACCCCAAACTGTCATCGAAAAGCGATTCGGAAACGATATCAAACAAGAGCTCGAACAGCGTCTGGTAAGTGCCGCATGCCATGAGGCAATCCAGAACGATGATGAACTTAAGGTGCTGAATTTTAACGCGCCAGAAAGCATCACCCACGGAGACGATGGATCACTCAGCTTCACCATGCCGCTTACCCTTGCACCCAGTTTTGAGCTTCCCAGCTACAAAGAGCTTGAAATCAAGGTTCCGCCAACAGCAGCAACCGACGAGGACGTCCAGCGTGAGCTCGACGGCGTGCTTGAGCGCTACGCAGAATACTCAGATATCGAAGACCGCGCACTGCAGCCAGACGATATCGCTGTGATCGATTTTACATCTACACTCGACGGAAAGCCGCTTGAAGATGCACTTGGGAAACCCGCTGGTATTCTCGCAGGCAAGGAGGATTACTGGGTGCAACTCAAAGAGGACGCATTCCTGCCAGGCTTCGCCAAACAGCTTGAAGGTGCGGCGCTGAACGAACAGCGAGATATCACCTGTACTGTAGCCGATGACTTCCCAATGGAAGAACTTAGGGGAACCGAAATCGTATTTGACGCCACTGTAAAAGGCATCAAAGAGCAGAAGCTACCAGAACTTGATGATACTTTCGTTTCCGAGACTCTCCAGTTTGGTAAGGACAAAACAGTCGCTGACCTCAAGGAGCTTATCTCCGAGCAGATTACCCAACAAAAAGGTCAGCAAATCGAGGAAATGAAAGTCAACCAGATCGTTGAACAACTACTGGACAAAGTCGATTTCCCACTTCCAGAGGATTTGGTCAATGCCGAGGCACAGAGCAGTGCCGACGAAATGGTTCAGCGAGGCGCCCAATCAGGCATGAGTGATGAGGACATCGCCGCTGACCAAGCCGCTATCGTCGCCACCGCTCAACAGCAAGCACGCAATAACTTGAAGACAAACTTCATTCTCCAGGAAATTGCTAACGAGGAAAAAATCGAAGTTTCTGACACCGAGGTAGCACAGCGTGTAGCCGGAATGGCTCAGCAGCAGAAGAAAGCTCCCAAGGCTATGATGAAGGATCTACAACGCTCAGGCCGCATTTCAAGCATCAGAAACTCCATCTTGATTGGCAAGGCGATTGACTTTCTTGTAGACAGCGCAAAGGTAGAAGAGGTCGAAACTGAAAAAGAAGAAGACTAAATCATAACGATTAACATATGAACATCCCTCACAACATGGATTCCACACCCAAGAATAACTACTACATACCCACCGTCATCGAGTCAGATGGCCGTGGTGAACGTGCTTTTGATATCTATTCACGCCTACTCAAGGACCGCATCATTTTTATTGGAACTGGCATCGACGATGGCGTTGCCAACTCGGTGATCGCTCAGATGCTTTTCCTCCAGATGCAGGACCCAAAGAAGGACATTCACATTTACATCAACTCTCCCGGTGGCTCAGTCACGGCAGGACTAGCAATTTACGATACCATGCAGTTCCTGACCTGCGATGTGAATACTTACTGCATAGGTATCGCTGCATCCATGGGTGCTGTGCTGCTCACTGCGGGAACCGAAGGCAAAAGATTCTGCCTACCAAACTCACACGTCATGATCCACCAGGTATCAGGTGGTGCGCAGGGAACTGCCGCCGACGTCGAACGCACGATCGGATTCATGTTCAATCTGAAAAAACGTCTAAACAAAATCCTCTCTCATCACACTGGCAAATCCGAGAAACAGGTAGAGAAAGATGCCGACCGCGACAACTACATGTCCGCCGAGGAATCTGCTGCCTATGGACTTGTTGATAAGGTACTGGAAAGCCGCAAAGAGCTTCCAGATGATACCAAAGCCGGTTCCGGCGATGACACGAAATAGACGGATACGTTATTTTAAGCATTTGTCACAGCGTGGAGGAAGCACTATACTTCCCCACGCTGTTTTAGTTTCAACACCATTATTCCACCAGATTTACCCACTCACATACAATGGCACGCAATTCCAACCTCACCATGTGTTCCTTCTGTGGCAAAAGCCATTCGGAGGTCAAGAAACTGATCGCCGGTCCCGCCGTCTATATATGCAATGAGTGCGTTGAAGTGTGCTCATCCATCATAGAAAAAGAGCTCGGTGGGCCCAAGCAAACCGTCGCTGACACCCACATCACATCAGGTGATGTCCCCACACCCGCCAATATTAACAGTAAACTTGATGAATTCGTCATCGGCCAAGAATACGCCAAAAAGGTGCTCTCGGTTGCCGTTTACAACCATTACATGCGCCTTCGCCAACACCACCAAAACCCTGCAAAGGAGTTCGTTGACGTTGATATTGAAAAATCGAACATCCTCATGCTCGGGCCTACAGGCTCCGGCAAGACTTTACTAGCCCGTACACTTGCCAATGTTCTGGACGTTCCATTCTCAATTGTTGATGCCACGACACTCACCGAGGCAGGATACGTAGGCGATGATGTTGAAAACATCATCCTACGCCTGCTCCAATCCGCCGACTTTGATGTCGAGCGCGCTGAGCGTGGTATCATTTACGTTGATGAAATTGATAAGATTGGGCGCACTACCCAAAACGTATCGATTACTCGCGACGTCTCCGGTGAGGGTGTGCAACAAGCACTTCTTAAAATTCTCGAGGGAACTATCTGTAACGTTCCACCACAAGGCGGCCGTAAACACCCCCAACAAGAATACATTCAGGTAAACACTGAGAAAATTCTCTTTATTTGTGGTGGTGCATTTGTGGGCATCAATGACATCATCAGCCGCCGCTTAGGTAAACACGTTCTCGGTTTTCACGAGGGAGAAGCAACAGAGGACGAACTCAATACCGAGAACATAAACTTATTCGAAAAGGCAGAACCTGAAGACCTTCTCCATTTTGGCCTCATCCCCGAATTCATTGGCCGACTCCCCATTATTTCCTCCCTTCGCGAACTGACGGTCAACGAGCTAATCAAAGTGCTAACCGAACCAAAAAATGCACTTATTAAACAATATTCCAAACTGCTCGCCATGAATGGCGTCAAACTCAAAGTGACTAAGGATGGCCTAACGGCTCTTGCCGAAGAAGCTGTCAGACGTGGAACCGGAGCACGGGCACTGCGTGCAATCTTCGAGAAAATCATGCTCAATGTGATGTATGAGGTCCCTGGACGCGACAATATTGAATCAGTTACCATCAACCGTGCCGTGGTCGAGGGCAACAAGCCCCCGATCCTTCGCAGGAAACGTGCTGACGCTGCTTAAACGTCTAGGATCAGTAGTCCGGCAGCAGGTGCACAGCACTGAGCCAGTCAGAAATCCGCTGAACACCCAGCGGTCAGTGAGAACAGCCGAAATGTTAGCTGGCACGAGATAACTAGGTGCCCACAAAAAACTCATTACGTGTCGAGTAAGCGATGTCCCCAATGGTGCGCGCGAGAGGAATCGAACCT
>JABHEX010000238.1 GCA_018676385.1 Akkermansiaceae bacterium | reverse complement strand
TTTCTTTTCCTGCACCTTCCCATCCTTGGGTGATTGAGTCACCGATGAAGAGTAGGTCGTGGCCGCCTGAATTTGCCTGTTTATTTTTTGTCGATTGGCGTTTTTTCCACCACCCTTGTTGATTGCGATGTGCGGGGAGGATAGCAGAGTGCGCTCGATACTTGACCTTGAGCGTGGTATATTTGCTCTGCATGTCCTTGAGGGCGGCTGCGTAGTTTGGATCGGCATGAACGCTCTTCATTTGGCCTGGATCTTTTTTGAGATCAAATAGTTGCCATTCCTTAGTTTCGGGAAGGTAGAACGCGGTGAACTCTTCGGTTCTGACACCATCGTGCGCGGGAACGTTGTGGGTGGCCTCCCCATAGTAGGCGTAGTAAAGACTATCACGCCAGTCGGTGGGTTTTTTGCCGCTGGCTTTTAATAGAGGAACGAGTGAGCGGCCTTGTATATCGTGTGGGATATCAGCTCCGCAGACGTCAAGAAATGTCGGTGCGTAGTCAATATTCTGAATAAGTGCATTGGAAATAGTACCGGGTTTGATGACACCTGGCCAGCGAATGAGAAAGGGCATTTGCAGTGACTCCTCAAACATCCAGCGTTTATCATACCAGCCGTGTTCGCCGAGGTAAAAACCTTGATCAGAGGAGTAGATAACGATGGTGTTTTTTGCTAGGCCAGTTTTATCGAGGTGGTCAAGAATCTTGCCAATGCCTTCATCCATGCTGCGGATTGATGCGAGGTAGTCTTTGATGTAGCGTTGGTATTTCCACTTCACGACGTCTTTGTCGCTGAGTTTGCCTGCCTTCATGTCAGCGATGAATTTTTTATTCTCGGGCTCATAGGCCGCATCCCATGTTTTTTTTTGCTTGTCGTTCATGCGTTTGTATTCGCCATTGGCGAGGCGGCCCATGAAGTGCTTGGGAAATATGTTTTCACCGTGGAACTTCATGTCCCAGCCCCAATACATGTGCTTGTCGATACCCATGGCGTGCTCCTTGAGTGCGGCAGAGCGGTTGGCGTAGTTGTCGAAGAGAGATTCGGGTTCAGGCATTGTAACACCCTTGAAAAGATTGACGTGCCGTGGTGCCGGCGACCAGTTACGGTGTGGTGCCTTAAATTGGGTCATGAGGACGAAGGGCTTGGACTTGTCGCGTTTGTTGTCGATCCAATCGAGAGCAAACTCGGTGACTTTGTCGTTGCAGTGGCCAGTGTATTGCTTGCGCGAGCCGTCCATTTCGATGAAGTGTGGGTTGTAGTATGACCCTTGACCTGGGAGAATACGCCAGAAGTTGAAGCCAACTGGATTAGAGTGTAGGTGCCATTTGCCGATCATGGCTGATTGGTATCCGGTTTCACCAAGCAGCTTGGGGAATGTCTGTTGGTTGCCATCAAAATAAGATGCGTTACCTAGGAAACCATTCATGTGGCTATGTTTCCCTGTTAGAATTGATGCGCGGGATGGGCCACAAATCGAGTTTGTGCAGATGCTATTGGTAAAAAGCATTCCCTCGTTTGCGATGCGGTCGATCGACGGTGTGGGTGCGACTTTATCTAGGATACCTCCTGGGTATGCGGAGATGGCGTCAGGAGAGTGATCATCAGAAAAGAGGAATAGGATGTTCGGACGTTTGGCGGCATTTGCCTGACTGATCAAACAAACAAGAAAGACAAAGAAGACATTTTTCACATGCATGTGGGGGACGATAAGCATAGGGAGTTTGGTGTCAATCGTGGGTTTGGAGTTGCTTTGGTGAGTTGACCATTCACATTCTAAGCCATGCGTTTCACTAGATTGCTTATTCTGTTATTTTTATCCATACAACTAACATCATGCATTGAAGGGGACGAGGAGGTATGGCTCAGAAAAGACGGATCGGCCAAAGTAGAGGCAGAGTATCGTGTCCCACCGCTATTGCTGAAAGAAAAGGATGCTGCGGACTTTGTAAGAGCGATTGATCAGGGGGTGGGAAGTAATGAGAATCTTAGGTTAGTGACGAATCGTGTAGACAAGGAACAAGGTAGATATGTGATTAGAATCGGAATTGAAGCTGACGACATCACTAAGCTTAGAGGTATATTGCCAAGTAATGATCCATCGGAACCGCAAACAAAGGCCGATAAAATTTTGCATGCTATTTTGGGATCTATCGATGTGAAAGCGCAAGGTCTAAGCGCCCGTCTGCGCAGGGAGGTTGATTTGGCAACATTAATTGATCAATATGTAGGAAGTAACTCTGCGATCTTACTGGGTAATGCTGAGTTTCGTTATGTCGTGCATTTGCCAGAGGCTGTAGATGAGAGCAACGCACATGAGGTGTCTAAAGATGGTCGTACGCTGCGCTGGCGATATGGTCTTGCGGACCTCAAAGGTAAACCGATCACGATGAGTATGACTGCGCCTGTGCCGATACCTTGGTGGATATATGTCCTGCTCCTTGCAGTGGTTTTATTGGTATTTCTTGGAGTTGTTAAGATAGTGAAGGCGATGATGTTAAAGTTTTTCGCTACATAAAAAACCCCTCTCCGAGAGAACGGAGAAGGGTCTTTGAAAAAATGAGATAAGCTTGGCGTTTACTTCACGCCTTTTTTGCTGAGGCGAGTGCCTTTTGTAGCGCCTTGCCGAGCTTTAAATTTAGGATTACTCTTACAGATGACGTAGAGAGTGCCCTTACGTTTCACGACTTGGCAGTCTTCGTGACGCTTTTTCATGGACATGAGTGAGGAAAGAACTTTCATGGTGGTTAGTTGGTTTGAAAATGATGGATGATCGTGTCACTGGAGACAGACAGGGGCAGGAAAATAGCTAGGTGATCTGTTGTGTAAAGTCTATTTCTGGAAAAAAGACTTAGATTTTCACAGCGGTAACCGACAGAACTCCTGGAGATGCAGTTAATTGGGCTATAATTTCGTCGCTGGGTGCGGTGTCGAGTTCGATAACATTGAGTGCGTCGCCTTTTGACTTATTGCGAGCGAGCGATAAGTTAGCAATATTGAGCCCTGCTTCACCCAGTGCAGATCCCACTAAACCGACAATACCTGGGCGGTCATCATTGCGGACGATAAGGAAATGTCCTTTGATGTTAGTGTCGACATAGAGGTGGTCAATTCCGACGATTCTTGGAGATTGCCCAATGATGGTGCCGGCGACACGGAATTTTTTGTTGCCCTTGCTGAGTTCGGCAATGATGAGCTCGCTGTATTCTGTGGAAGCATTGATAGTAGATTCTGCAACTTCCAGACCCATATCA